>JAAFHG010000125.1 GCA_013297585.1 Chitinophagales bacterium | reverse complement strand
ATGGCATCAAGCAAATATTGCCGTTTAAACCAGTTTTAGAGGCACATGGTTATACACTAAATATTTTGCCTACAAAGGATGGCAACTACGAAGCAACGATTACTAATAGAGGCGAAAAAGAAGCTTGCCTTTTAACAGTAAGAAATTTTGATGATGTGCTTTGGAGCAAAGAATTAGCAGTTGCTAATAATACAAGTCAAACTATTACACTACCAGTAAACAGCTACGAGAAACAATTATTGAGTATTGGTATTATTGATACAAAGGGCAATATTATGGCCGAAAGAATGGTACAAAACAAACAGGAAGCAACTTATAATGTACTAATAAAAACCAATAGCACTAGCTATGGCACACGCAAAAAAGTAAATGCCGATATTACAATTACAGATAAAGAAGGCAAGCCTGTAAACGCTAATTTTTCAATTGCTGTAGTTGAGAAAAATACGATAGATGACCGTTTGGCAAAATCTATTACCTATAGTTTTGACTACAGAAACACGCCACTTGCTAATAGCTATTATGCCAATAACACAGCTAATCTTGATGATATTAATAAGCTATTGCTCACACAAAATTGGATAAGTTATGAATGGGCAAATGTGTTATCGTTTTCGCCTAAAGGCAAACTGGTTTTAAAGAGAAATGCTGATGGTATTTGTGGCATTGTTACCAACATTAATAAAAAGAAAAAAGACCTGCCAAAAGCACTGAATATATTGTCTAACAATGGTGTTGCAGAAGTAATAGTGAGCGAGAACGGATACTTTTATATTACAGCTAGTGACTTAGTTGTTGATAATAATAAAACTAAAGTATTGGTACTAAACACAGATTTTTACGAGAAGTACGACATTACATTTATGACATACGATGCTGATTATGATAAACTCATTACCAGCGGTAACAAGCTAAACATCTCTAAACCGCTTAACACCTTGCTTCGCTATAAAAAAATAAAACTAGATAGTATTCCAGGTATTAAACGGCTAGAAGATGTGATAGTAAAATCTGTAGTGCATAATGAAATTCGTATTTCTGAGAATGAAATGGCAATGCTGCAAAGTGCACTCTGCACCAGTTTTGTATGTGTAAATAATATTCTCAACTGCCCAAATCATAAAACTGGTACACCGCCTATTATAGGCCGAACCTATCGCATAGATGGCAAATCTGTTGTGTACACAGGTTGTTTTGCAGAATCGAAACAAAAAAATAGAATTCCACTGAAGCAAATTTCCATGCCAAGTGAATTTATGATGATTGATTATGACAAAGAACCTTCTAAAGAACCAGAAGTACGAACAACGCTTTACTGGAATCCTAATATTTATACTGATAAAGTAGGGAGAGCGAGCATTAATTTTTTCACCAACGATATAAAAAGTGATTTTAAAATAATAGTACAAGGCGTAACGCTTACCAATGTGCGACCATTGTATGGTAGCTTTGGTTTTACAGTAAAATAAGTTGTTGACGCTTATTTATCACAAATAAAAACCCGCCTACACCAAAAGGTATAGACGGGAAAAAAGAAAATAAAGGTAAGGGAATTTATTTTTTCAACGAATCTCTTATCTCCATTAATAATTTATCGGTGCTAGAAGGTTCGGTTGGTTCAGCAGGTGGTGCAGGTGCAGCCTCTTCTTTTGCCTTTAATGTGTTAATTGATTTAACAATAAGGAAAATACAAAATGCAATGATGATAAACTGAATTAGAATGTTTATAAAATTGCCATATTTAATAGCCACTTCAGCCACTTTATTAGCTTCGTCAGCGGCTTTAATAACAATTTTTAGCTTGCTAAAATCTACACCACCTGTAAGATAACCTATTGGCGGCATAATAATATCGTCTACTAATGAGCCAACAATTTTGCCAAAAGCCCCACCAATGATAACACCCACTGCTAGGTCTATCACATTGCCCTTCATGGCAAACTCTTTAAATTCTTTAATCATTCCCATAATCGTTAGTTTTTGTTTGTTTATTAAGGTTTATAAAGCAAAATAAGAAAATTGTAGCGCAGTAGCACCAAATTATTTTCCACGTATCATACTACGAATAAGCACTGGTAGTAAAATTAAGTTGGTTAATGTACCCACCACTAAAGTTAATGATGTAAGCCAACCGAGCGCAATAGTACCACCAAAGCTGCTAAAACAAAAGATGATAAAGCCTGCAATCAACACCAATGAGGTGTAAATAATACTAATACCTGTATGATGAATAGTAAGTATTAAAGTAGGTGTTACTTGGTTGTTATTGTCTGGCAGCTCTTGCTTGTAATTGATTAAAAACCGTATGGTTACATCTATAGCTATACCAAGTGCAATGCTAAATACCAATACGGTTGATGGTTTTAATGGTACGCCTACCCAACCCATAATGCCAGCAGTAATCAATAACGGAATAATGTTTGGAATAAGCGAACACACCAAAATTCTAAACGACCTAAACAGGTACAACATGCACAACGTGATTAATAAAAATGCCCAGAAAATGCTATCTCGCAAGCCTTTAATAATAAAGCTAGAGCCTTCTAAAAAGGTAACGCTGCTACCTGTAAATGTTACTTTGTATGCAGCAGTATCAAATATTTCATTGCTCTTTTTCTCAAAATCTGCAAGCAATAACGGTAGTTTTTGGCTACCTACATCTTTCATGTTTACCGAAATTCTAGCTACTTGTTTGTTGCTATCTAAAAACTTATTTAGCAGTTTTATTGCACCGCCACTTTGTGGTGTTGCGCCGGGTTTTGGTGTTAAATAAGTACCGATAAATGCTAAGTCGCCCATGCTTGGTATTGCGTAGCTATTGGTGTCACCATCAAAATAGGCTTGCTTGGCAAATTTTAAACCTTCTACAAACGATAATGCCTTGCCTGTTTCTGGTTTGGCTTCTATATAGGCTGATAATTCATCTATTTTTTCTAATGGTTTGGTGCTTCTAAATAAGCCTTTTTTCTTTTTGGTATCAACCATTATTTCTAATGGCATTACACCTTCAAAATTGCTTTCAAACCATTTAAGATCGGTATAGATTTTATCTTTTTTAGGTAAATCATCTACTATAAAACCTTCGCTACGCAGTTTAAACAAACCAACTATTGCAAATGCAGTGATAGCAAAGGTTACAGCGTAAACAAGCTTGGCTTTTTTAAAGGCTAAATTTTCAATTTTAGTTAATAAAGATTCTAAGAAACGATTGTCTAAATACTTAATTTCTTTAGGTTTAGGTGCAGGTAAATAGCTTAATACTGCTGGTATGAAAATGAGTGAAATGATGAATAGCAACATAATGTTGATGCCGCTTACCATACCAAACTCTTTTAGCAAAGCACTACGTGTTAAAGCAAATACAGCAAAGCCAATGGCAGCAGCAATATTGCAAAACAATGTTACTATACCCATGCGACCAACCATGGTACGTAGTGCTTCTTCTTTGTTACCAGTGTCTTTATAAGCTGTGTGGTATTTGTTTAAGAAGTAAATACAGTTAGGTACACCAATTACTACAATTAATGGTGGAATAATTGCTGTAAGCAAAGTGATATTGTAGCCAAATAGTTGCATGGTTGCAAGGCTCCAAATGACACCCATACCTACCACCAATAAGCTCATAATAGTAGTGCTGATGCTACGGAAAAACAAGTAGAGCGTTAAAGCAGATAGTAAGAAAGACGCAATTAAAAAATAATTCATTTCATGCTTAATTCTATCGCCTATTATGGTGCGTAAATATGGCAAGCCACTAATTTGCACCGTAATTCCTGACTCTTTTTCAAATTGCTTTACTGGCTCTAATACAGTTGCAATCAACCTTGTGCGGCTTTTACTGTTTAAGGTATCTTTATTTACACCTACTGCTACTAAATAGGCACTTGAATCTGCATTGTATAATAAGCCTCTGTAAAAGGGTAAACTTTCAAACGCCGTTCTAGCGCTGTCTAGCTGTGTTTGTGAGGTATAATTGTATTGAAATATGCGCTCGGTTTTAAAGCTTTGTGAAGCGGTATCGTTAATTAAATTCAATGCTTCTGGTACGCTTAGTACATCTGTAACATCGGGTACTTTTTTTAAGTTTTGTTGTAGCTTACCTACAGCATTAAATACTTTTGGTGTAAAGAATTCTTTGCTTTGAATACCAATTACCACCGTGCCTGCATCGTCACCAAACTTGGCTTTAAATGCTTGCATATCTTGGTATTTAGGGTTGTCGGTTGGGATGGCTCTTGTAAAATCGTAACCTATTTTTACTTTTAAAGCCAAACTGATTGCAAAGCCATTAATGACCATTAAAATAGCTAATAATGGTAATCGATATTTTAAAATGAACTTACCTAAACTGTACCACATAGTGAAAAGTGAATGGTGAAAAGTGAATAATTGCCGTTGGCTTAAGTCAACGGCAATTGATTTATACAAACCAATAGCCAAATAGCTGACAACCGATGCCTACTAGTAGGCCACTGTACACTTCTACAGTGGTGTGGTCGCTTACTAAAAAACGACTGGTACATACCAAGCCCGTTAATAATGCAGTAACGCTAATAGCAATACCTAAAGGTGTTTGATAAAAAAATGAGGTAAGAATAACTGCTGCTAGCAAGCCACCCATACCTATACCGTGCAAACTGATTTTGATAAAATTATTGAATACCACACCAACTGCTGTAGCTATAAAAATGCCGAAATAAAAGAACTTTAAAGCGGCTGGTTGATCAGTGAAATTGCGGCTTAAATAGTACATCCACCAATAGAAAAACATAGAGATGAAATAGGGTACAATGCGTTCTTTTTGGGTGCGTAAAAAAATGCTGTCGCTAAATTTTACTTTCCATAATAAGAACACTGCAAACATGGGAAAGAAGGCTGTCATCCAAAACACGCTGAAGGTTCTGAGCTTTAATTGCCAGTCTGTAATGCCTGAAAAATCTAGCCTGAACTGGTATACCAAGAATAAGAAAAAGTACGTAGGCACAAACACTGGATGCAGTATGTACGAGATAATTTTTGCTGGTACTTTTAGCCAATTGCTTGGTTGGTATGGTATAGAAAGTTCTGCTTGTTCCATTGTTTTATGTTCTATGTTTTGTGTTCTATTTTTTAAAGGTAGGCTGCTTCGTGCCTCGCAGTGACGCATCTGCACTACAATTCTTTACGCAATCTTGCTACTGGAATGTTCAATTGTTCACGATATTTAGCTACCGTTCTACGTGCAATATTGTAACCCTTTTCGTTGAGCATATCGGTTAAAAACTCGTCGCTTAATGGCTTTTGCTTGTCTTCAGCATCAATCATATTGCTCAAAATTTCTTTTACTTCACGTGTACTTACTTCTTCACCGCTATCGGTGCTTAAGCTTTCGCTAAAGAAATATTTTAGGCGATAGGTACCAAATTCTGTTTGAACAAATTTGCTATTTGCTACACGACTAACTGTACTAATATCTAAGCCCGTTTTTTCAGCAATGTCTTTTAAAATCATTGGCCGCATATTGGTAACATCACCCGTTAAAAAAAACTCTTCTTGGTGACGCATAATGGCGCCCATGGTAGAGATCAACGTTTGCTGACGCTGCTGTATCATTTCTATAAACCACTTAGCGCTGTCTATTTTTTGCTTGATAAATAGAACCGCTTCTTTTTGTCGCTTGTCTTTTTTAGTACCCTTGTCGTACTCTTTCATCATGTCTTTATAGCCTTCACTTATTTTAAGGTCTGGCGCATTACGAGAGTTAAGGGTAAGTTCTAAAATGCCATTGTTGTTAATGATATAAAAGTCAGGTACTATATAACTTTCAGCCTTGTTTATTTCGCCTACGTTACCACCTGGTTTGGGGTTAAGCTTGATGATTTGATGAATCACTTCTTTTAAATCTTCGTCAGATAAGTTTAAACCACGTTGAATTTTGTCGTAATGTTTTTTAATGAACTCATCGTAGTATTTGCTCATTACTTGTATGGCCAATTTTACGCCTATACCTTCGGTACTTTTACGTTTTAGTTGTAGCAATAAACATTCTTGCAAGTCTCTAGCGCCTACACCTGCTGGGTCAAACTGCTGAATTTGCTTAATAATGTCTTCAATCTCTTTGTCTTCTGCAATTATGTTTTGCCTAAAGGCTAAGTCATCTGCAATAGAGCTCAGTTCTCTGCGTAAATAACCATCATCATCAAGGCTGCCTACAATTTGCTCGGCTATTTTAAATCTGCGTTCGTCAAGGTCTAGCATACCAAGTTGGTCTAGCACAAGGTCAAAAAAACTCTGCTCTAGCTTAATAGGGATGGTTTGTTTATCATCCATTTCTGGATAATTATCATCCTTCATTTTATAGTCAGCAATTTCACCATCATCATCTACCACATACTCGCTTATGTCTACATCTTCATAATCTTCTTCGCTACCATCTTTTTCAAATTCTTCGTCAGGCGATGTTTCAAATTCATCCTTCATTTCATCGCTGCTATCATTACCATCTTCATCTTCACCAACTTCTAATGCTGGGTTTTCTTCTAGTTCTTCCTTTATACGTTCTTCTAAATTAGCCGTAGGCACCTGCAACAATTTCATTAACTGAATTTGCTGAGGTGATAATTTTTGTAATAATTTCTGCTGTAACGATTGTCCTAATGCCATAATTGATACCCATTTTTTACCACATAGGCATATAGACACATAGAAAAGCAATTTAGTATCTATGTGACTATGCGGTGAAATTTTTCTAAACTTACCTATTAGAAATATAAACCCCACCTAAAATAATACCTAAGCAGCCAACTTGAAATATTGTAATTGACTCACCATAATAATAACCCCAAGCTACTGCAACAAATGGAATACCATACGTAACCATTGCTGCAAATAAAGCACCTGCTCGTTTTACCAATCTATAAAATAATACCGATGCAAAAGCTGTACCTACAACACCTAACACACAAGCTGCCAAGGTTGATTTTATCACTTCTACATTATTAAAAGGCATTGCAAAATAACCCGTAAAACTCAATATAATAACACAAGGAGCTATTAAAAATATAAATGCCATTGCAGCTATATTTATCGAGGTTATACCTTGCATATGTCTACTTACTAAATTTACGTTAACCGCATAAAATACGGTGGCAAGTAATACTAAAAAAATATACAAAAAATTATTTATATATAGATTACCATTTGGTGCTACCAGAAAAAAAAGACCTACTAACCCTACAACAATACCTATAATTTTTTGGGGTTTAGGTTTTAACTGAAAAAAGAAAACGCCAATTAATACAGCACATAATGGTGTTAATGAGTTAAGCATACCTGTTAAAGCGCTGCTTAATTGTGTTTCTGCTATGCAAAATAAAAACGCAGGAAAAAAACTACCTAGCAAGCCCGACAATACTACCACACCAAGCTTGTTTCTTGGTATTTGTGTAAATGCCTTAGCCGCAAATGGAATTAAAACAATACCTGCACTTACAATACGCAAAGCTGCCACTTGGTAGGGGCTAAGCGATTGCATACCTACTTTCATTAATAAAAAAGAGCTACCCCAAATTAATGACAGTATTACAAATAACAACCAATTAATAACTTTATCTCTCAAACAATATCTATTTTGCTACAAAGGTTATAGATTTATACTTGCAATTACTTTTTTAACAAACATAATTACGATGCCTAAAATTTCTCTTGCCAATATAGATACCAAAGCGCCTAAAGGCTTTAATAAAGAACAAACCAAAGCTAAAACCGCTAAGCTTATAGAAGAACTAGATGAATTGCAAAACCTATTGTATGCAGAAAGTAAACACTCGGTTTTAATAGTGGTACAAGGTATGGATGCAAGTGGTAAAGATGGCGCCACACGTAATGTGTTTGGCAAGATCAATCCACAAGGTGTAAGCGTGGCTTCGTTTAAAGCGCCTACTGCAGAAGAATTAAGCCATGATTTTTTATGGCGCATTCATAAACATGTACCTGCAAAGGGCATGATACAAATATTTAACCGAAGCCACTATGAAGATATTTTAATTACCCGTGTACACAACATGATAGATGATAAAACCGCCAAGCTGCGCATGAAAGCCATCAACGATTTTGAATCGCTATTAGCACAACATAGCAACACGCATATTCTTAAATTTTACCTACACATTTCGCCAGAAGAACAGCAACTAAGGCTTAAAGAACGCTTACAAGACCCACGTAAAATGTGGAAATACAACGAGAACGACTTTAAAGAAGCCAAACTGTGGGATAACTACATGAAAGTGTACCAAGATTGCTTTAATTATTGCGGCGATATTCCTTGGATTGTTACGCCATCAGACCAAAACTGGTACAAAGAATACATTATTGCTAGCACATTACACAAGCTATTGAAGAGTTTAAAAATGCAATATCCTGGCATAAAAAAATGATGTGATGCTTTTGCAAACATCACATCATTTTAAAAAGCAAAAGGGGTATTGCTATAATCTTGAGGTGCTAAATACGCTAGTGTTACCAAGTTCATCAATTTCTAAAATAGTTCTTGCTGTTTTGGTATCTAAGCTTACATAGTACTTTGTGTTATTATCTGCATTTAAAAATTCAATGCAGTTTTTTACAGTGTACTTAGGTACTTTGTAATACTTGCTAATGGTTTTAATAGCTTTTGAAGGCAACTTGTCGTATGCTATATTTTTGCTTGCGCCAATAAAATCGCCTTCGTTATTGTAAAACATTTCTTGTTGCACATCTGCCTCTATAATTGATGCTTTGGTAAAAGTGGCTTTGTTGGTTACTACTACATTTTTAAAATTTTCTAACACGCAGTTTAAATCTTTACAGTCGTTGTTGTGAATAGTAGTTAAAGTACTAGCAAAAGCACTTGTAGTGAAGCTTGCAGCAACTAAAGCTACGAAAAATAATTGTTTCATTTTGTTTGATTTTTTAGGTTAATCCGATATGGTCGGTGTTACTGTTATTTTGATTTGACATGTCAAAAGTATCAATGCACAAAAGTGGTACGCAGTACTTTGTGATTAGTTACAGTTACATCGGTAAAAGGCACAGTAAACTTGCCAAAACATATCACCTAATAGTTTTTTTATTGGCTACAAGCCAGTAATAGCAAGTATTAGAGGATATTTCTTAATGAAATCATAAAGCTTGTTGTGGTTTCGTTAAAAGGGAAAAGTGGTTTACACATCGGTGAAAACGCTAGCTCCTTTTGTAAAAAAATAAAAGCCTATAAGCTACTTTAA
>JAAFHG010000075.1 GCA_013297585.1 Chitinophagales bacterium | reverse complement strand
TTGTGGTTGTGTGGTCACACCAGCTTTAAAGTCGTCTCTATTTGGCTCTTTATTTGCCATAGCATAGCTAGCATATACTTGCCAGCCTTTATTTGCGTAGCTAACACCAAGCTTAGGATTTACAAAATCAAATGCTCTATCAATTCGTAATGTTGGATTTTTTCTAAAACCATTCATGGTGTGACTTACATGCTTGTATTGTACATCTGTAAATAGCTCAAAATGCTTCGCAAATTGATGCTGCCATTTAGCATAAGCATTTGCATCTGTTTTTAAAGCAGGTGTATTGTACCATTGATAATCTTTATTTACACCACCATTTTTTACCCAAACAATATTGCCGTAATGGCCACCTTCATAAGTGCTCCAGCCGCCGCCAACAATTAGCTGATGCTTATCTTTTTTGTATTGTAAAGAAGCAATTTGCCCATAAAACTGATTATCTAAATATAGTTGACGTACCAAATCGGTTCTTGTGAGGGTTGTTGCACCAACTACCACATTTGGCAAGCCATAGTCTGAATATTTATTATTGGCTCTAAATTCTTCGTAATAACCTTTACCTGGTGTAAAGAAAACCGCCGTATTAAAACTTAGGTTGCTATTAAACTGATGGTTAAAAAACAACTGATAATGGTTCTGTTGGTAATTATCGGTTTGGTTGGCGTAAGTAAACTCGTTGTAGGTTCTATTGGTTGGCAAAATATAATCTGGCACACCGTTCCAAGCTTGGTAGGTTTTTTCTTTACCAGAAAACACATTAAAACGCAACGATGATTTTTTATTAAAATAGGCAGCCGACAAACTGAACGATTGCAAGCTACTTGCAGAACGATCAATATAGCCATCGCTATTAATTCTGCTAAATCTAGCATCTACTGTAAAATGACCATCAATTAAACCTGTACCAGCTTTTAAAGTATTTTTAAATGTATTAAAACTACCGTAGCTATTATTGCTTTCAGCGTATGCTTTTTCTATAAATTCATTAGTTTGTAAGTTAATGGTTGCACCAAAAGCACCTGTACCATTAGATGATGTACCCACACCACGTTGAATTTGAATAGAATTTAATGATGAAGCCATATCTGGTATATCTACCCAATATGTACCTTGGCTTTCTGCATCGTTGTAAGGAATACCGTTTAGTGTTACGTTAATTCTCGTTAAATCTACACCACGTATATAAATATTGGTATAGCCTACACCATTACCAGCATCTGAATTTATAACCGTAGAAGGTGTTTGGTTCAGTAAAAAAGGAATGTCTTGCCCAAGATTGGTTTTAGCAATATCTTCTTTACCAATATTGGTTTTGGTAAATGGTGCTCTATCACTAGCACGTAACGATTTTACCTCAAGTGGTTGTAAAAACAAAGCACTTGCTTTTAACTCAATAGTAACTACAGTAGTAGATTTACCTATACTAATTTTTTGCGCAGCATCGGTATAACCTACACTTGTTACTTGCAACTCGTAGCTGCCAGCTACTATTTTAGCAAAGCTAAAATTACCATTTTCATCTGCAACGGTAGCAGTAGTACCTAGCTTTACCGTGGCCGATGCAATGGGCTGTTTACTAGCAGCATCTACCACTTTACCCGAAAAATTGACCTTTTGTGTTTGTGACAATGCGGAAAGACTGATAATTGTAGCAGCCATTGTTCCCAACAAATGTTTCATTGCTTTTTGTTTTAAAAGTTTGAAAAAAATGAGGAACAGGAGAATTAATTTTGCTTGAGGACAGAACGCAGTAAGAAAAAAATGTACGCCTTCCCTTCGCAGGCATTACCCTGTTCAGGTTCTACGGGTGTTATCTCAGCCTATTTGCTAGTGGAGCTCTCACCAACAACATCAGCACCCCGAGGAATTGTGTGGCGAAACTAATGGAAATTATTGGATAGGAACGCTGATAACACCAATTTGTGCTAATAAAACGCTGATTTTTACTTAAATAGTTCAATAAAATCTGCAGGATTTTCCCGTTGTTTTCTTAAAAATACCTGTACTAAATCAATTCTCTCAGATGTCCTTTGCGGTCTTTGCGTGAAACTTCTTTCATTTTGTAACATATCTTTACCTTACCCGTTACAATATAAAATACCTTTGTATGAAATACATATTTTTAACCTTGGCAGTTACAATTGCCAGTTTTGCCACACAGGCACAGCAAACCAAAAGCTTGGTATTTGATGCCAACGCAGAGATTAGAACGGTTGGTAGTTTCAATTCAGTAGAAGTAAGCGGTGCTATCGATTTATACTTATCGCAGGGCAACGATGAAGGTGTAGCCATTAGTGCCGCTAACGATGAAGCCAAAAGCCGTATTAAAGCCGAAGTAAGCAACGGTATTTTACATATTTTCTTTGATGGCAAAGGCGGTAGCTGGAAAAGTTGGGGCAATACTAAAAGCAAAGCCTACGTAAGTTTTAAAGATATAAAACGCGTAGAAGCAACAGGTGCTTGCAACGTAATTGTGGTAGATAAAATAAAAATGGCCAATTTAAAAATAGATTGTTCTGGAGCCAGCGATTTCAAAGGCGAGGTCAATATTGGTATGCTTAGTATTGGTGCAAGCGGTGCATCAAGTGTACGTGTAAGTGGCAGGGCAGATAAAGTAGATATAGAAGCAAGCGGTGCATCGTATATAAAAGGCTATGAGTTAAGTGCAGAAAATTGCCGTGCCGAAGCAAGTGGCGCCGCTAACATACGCATTACCGCCACAAAAGATTTTAAAGCAGAAGCAAGCGGTGGCGCAACCATCTATTACAAAGGTGAAGCCAATATTACAAGTGTAAGCACAAGCGGTGGCGCCTCTATTAAAAAGCGCAGCGATAATGATTAGTTTTGAAGCTAAAAATATTCTAGCTAGTTAAATAATTACATGGTAAAATTTAAAAATAAAAAAGGTGAAAAACGGCTAAGTTTCTCACCTTTTTTGGAGGCAAATATTACCCCCCCCCACATTACTAATATTATCGTCTTGTGGCAATAATATTAGTTGATATAAAGATGAACGACTTCCTAAATATCTTAAATAGTTTAAGGTAAAAAGTTTCGCACCGAAGTATTTGCAATACTTACATATGCAATGCTTCTTTTTTACCCAATAACGCTTCTACAGTTTCTTCGTACATTTCATCAGGTACGCAGCAATCTACAGGGCATACTGCGGCACACTGTGGCTCTTCGTGAAAGCCTTGACACTCAGTACATTTATTAGGTGTAATATAGTAAGTATCTACACTAATAGGTGCAAAGCGCTGTTTAGCTTCTACAATTGTTCCATCAAGTAATGTAAAGCTGCCACTTAATGATGTACCATCAGCCATAGCCCATTCTACACCACCTTCATAAATTGCGTTATTTGGACATTCTGGTTCACAAGCACCACAATTGATACATTCATCTGTTATTTTAATAGCCATAAGAGTAATTTTGTTTTTTTAATGCTGCGAAAATAAACTTCTAAACTGATTTAATAAAAATGGATTTACAACAACGTATTAATTTAATGGTTCAACTTGGCAAATTTATGTTGAGTAATGATGAAGAATGGCAGGAAATAAAAGATAAAGCAGTTAGAATGAACCCTTGGTTTACAGAAGATTTTGTGAATTTATCGGTTGCCAACATTGCCAATCAATTTTTACAAGCAGATGCACTTACCAATTGGGCTCAAAAATATGCGGTTAAAGATGTGCAAACAGCACCTAAAAATGTAGGTTTGGTAATGGCAGGCAATATACCATTAGTAGGCTTTCACGACTTTTTGTGTGTATTTGTTAGCGGTCATCAGCAAACAATAAAAGCCTCAAGTAAAGATGATGTTTTAATTAAGTTTTTAGTAAAAAAGCTATACGAATGGGAAATAACGATTCAAAATTACATATCGTTTGCTGAAAATTTAAAGAATTGCGATGCTTACATAGCCACTGGCAGCAACAATAGTAGTCGTTATTTTGATTATTATTTTGGCAAGTTTCCTAATATTATTCGTAGAAATAGAACATCTGTTGCTGTTTTAGATGCTACAGAAACGGTTGAAGCGTTGGACAAACTTAGTGACGATATTCAATTGTATTTTGGCTTAGGCTGTAGAAATGTTACCAAATTGTATGTGCCAAAAGATTATGATTTTGTGCCGTTGTTAGATGCCTTGCTTAAATATAATAATTATTTCGTATATCATAAATACAAGCACAATTACGATTACCAATTGGCTATTCAAATGATGGGTAATAAATTTTACATGACCAATAACTCGATTGTTTTGGCAGAAAATGAATCTATATTTTCACCAGTTAGCCAAGTGAATTATGAATATTACGATGATGAAGTAGTGTTAACAGAAGCCTTGCAGCAAAATCTTGATATTCAATGTATTGTTGGCAAAGGCTTTATAGAATTTGGTAAAGCACAGCAACCATCGCTTACAGATTATGCAGATGGTGTAGATACGATGGCTTTTTTAGTAGCATTATAAAAATATTTACATACCAAAAAATACAAAGCCCACCGTATAAATTGAGTGGGCTTTGTATTTCTTAAATGAAAATTAATCAAATAACTCAATAAAATCTTTCCAAATCAAGGTTCAGACAAGCCATGAAAAAAGAAAGCCCTCCTGTGGAAACAGGACGGCCTCTAACGATTGCTTGCCATATGAAAAAGAGTTTGTTAACTATCTATCTTGCAAGCTGCTTCTCATGATCTCTCTTCACTTGATAGTTACTCTATTAAATTATTTCTTAGTTGTATCTACAGCAGCAGCAGTAGTATCTTTCTTAGTTGTGTCAGCAGCAGCTGCAGCAGCTAAAGAATCAGCAGTTTTGATTGAATCAGCTAATTTTAAAGAATCAGCAGTTGCAGTTTCAGATGTACCAGTACCACAAGCAGCGAAAGCACCTAGTGCGATAACGAAAGCAATTTTTTTCATTTTTTAATGTTTTTGTTGTGAGTGAATTTATAGTTAATACACAATGGACTAAAAAGGTAACCCACATTTCTAAAAGTTTTTTTAAATTATTTTTTAGTAGCAATTTGGGTTACTTTTATTGCCCTACTGTATTAAATAGTACACTGTGAAAGTTGAATTAAACGAACAAGCATTATTAAAAGGATTGGCACGGGATGATGCAAAAGCCATTGAAACCATTTATAAGGAAAACTTTACAATGGTTCAAACTTTTATCATCAATAACAATGGTAGCTACGACGATGCTAGAGATATTTTTCAGGAAGCAATGATTGCACTGTATGAAAAAGCAAAAAGCGATTCATTTGTTTTAACCTCAAAAATTAGTACGTATGTATATTCCATATGCAGGAGGCTTTGGTTTAAAAGATTGCAACAACTGGGAAGATATTCAAATCAAATTGATAGCCTGGAAGAAACTGTTGCAGTTGAAGATGAGCTCGAGTTTCACGAAAAGAAAAACGCCGAATTCGTAATTATGGATAGGGCTTTAAATAGCCTAGGCGAACCATGTAAAAGCCTGCTAGAAGGTTTTTATGTAAAGAAAATTGATATGCAAGCTTTGGCAAAAGAATTTGGGTATACCAATGCCGATAACGCCAAAAACCAGAAATACAAATGTTTAATGCGTTTAAAAAAATTATTTTTTGCGCAATATAATATTGGAGAATAAAGCCATGAACATTCACAACGAAGACATTTTAATGTTGCAAACCATAGAGCGTTACTTAGATGGCAGTATGTTGCCTGATGAGCAAGCTTACTTTGAGCAACTTAGAAAAAATACACCAGAAATTGATCAAATGGTGGTAGAACATTCTATGTTCTTAAGTCAAATGGATGAGTATGTGTTGCAACGCAACTTTAAGCACTCGTTACACAACGTTCATGCTAAACTATTAGCAACAGGCGAAATAAACGAAGGCGGTGTTGTAACTACAAAAGGTAAGGTTGTTCAATTGTACAATCGCTACAAGAAGGATTTGTTAGTAGCAGCTTCTGTTGGTGGTGCTATAGCTATATTGGTAAGTTGTATTGCACTGTATTTATCACCTACTGTAAATGGTAGTCAATTAGAATTGTTAGGTTCTAAAATGGCTAAAATGGAACGTAATGTGATGGTACAAGGCATCATTTTGGATAATGTAAAAGACAAACTACCTGAAAACGTAAAAGTAATTAGTGGTGGTACGGGTTTTTTAATTGATGCTAAAGGTTACATTGCTACAAATGCACACGTTTTAAAAGGATCTGATGCGATTGTTGTAAATAGTAATGGTGACGAGTTTAAAGCAAGCATTATTCACGTAGATAAACAAAGCGATTTTGCATTGTTGAAAATTGAAGATGCTGATTATCAACCTTTAAAATCTTTACCTTATGCAATCGGTAAATCAAGCGCTGATTTAGGGGAAGAAATTTTTACACTTGGTTATCCTAGAGATGACAATTCTATCACTTATACACAAGGTTATTTAAGTGCTTTGAGAGGTTTTAAAGGTGATACTGCTAGCTATCAAATTCAAATGAACTCAAATCCAGGTAACAGTGGTGGTCCAGTTTTAAATAAAAATGGCGAAGTAATTGGTATTTTAAGTAGTCGAGAAGTACAAGCAGATGGTGTAACGTTCGCAATTAAAAGTAAGAATATTCATCAATTGGTAACTGAATTAAGAAAAGTTGACACTTCTGTAACAAAAATAAAAATGCCAACAATTACTAATCTACGTGGTAAAGAGAGAGAAGCTCAGGTAAAGAAAATTCAAGATTGCGTATTTTCCATTAAGGCTTACAATAAAGCACGCTAGATGAATTTATTGAATATTTTATTATTAGTGAATGATAAATCCCAATTGCAAAATGTATAATTGGGATTTTTTATGCTGGTATAGAAATATGCTTAGTTTTATTGCATGTTAAAATATTGGTATTTTAACATGCCGCTTGGTTTGCTCAGTATTATATACGCTATAATGTGCAATACCTCATTCATTCTTAATGAAGGAAGAAAATGCTACTAAATTTTTTCATGTAGTACAGCTCAATAAGTAGTATTTGCAAGTCTGATATTTTTCTCAGAAGCTATTTCTGTAATTATTGCAGCCAATTTTTCTTTTTGTTCTTGGGTAAATGCATCCATAGTGAGGCAAGTATCTACAAAACTGTTCGCTTTATAAAAGCTAATACCATCTTTTTCAAACTTAATCCATTCAACTTCTGCCCATAGTATTTTTACAATAGAAGGCATGTGCTTGAATTTCCGAGAAAAGCTGTCATCATCTACGGAAAGAAAACTTTTTTTATTCTTTTCAAAAAAACGATTGTTAATAGCCAAGATAAGAAATGCGACTGGTCCAGGTAATTGTGTTAACCAGTTTTCTTTAAACCCATTTACAAAACAAACATATAAGCCCAATAAAAGCCAAAGTACGTACAGAATCCATACGTACTTTGTCCATAAACTTCGTTTAGTTTCAACAACTTCTAACTTAAAAGTGGCTGTCATAGTTTGCTTGAAAATATTTTTTACGCCACAACACTTGCTTCAGCAATTGCTTTTTTAATAGCTGCGGCCATTTTTGCGCCTTTATCGTGTATTTGCTCTTCTGTCCATGCAAGGCTGATAGCAGTAGAAATACAACGGCTCATTACAGCGTCACTTACACTAAAATCTTGGGTTTTAAGGTCGTGTAAAGCTACTTTTTGTGCATCGCTTATATTGTTAAGCGTAGTAGCATTGTGTAAATGCTGCCATTTACGAATGTAATGCCAGTTATTATCGTACCAATAGAAGCTACCAGCCAAAATACCTTGTGCTTTCATCTCTGAAATAGCTGCACGCATCAAATCTTCTGTTGGCAAAAACCAACTTAAAAATGCAAAATTATCTTCGCCACCTTCTGGCACTACTCTATAAGTAATATCTGGTATTTGTTCTAGGTAACTACGTAGTAATTGGTTGTTTTTTTGTTGTATAGCCAATATTTGATTTAGCTTACCTATTTGCGCCAACCCAATAGCTGCGTGTAATTCACTTATTCTAAAATTGTAGCCAATAAACGGGTGTAAATCTGCACCTCTATCCACACCCTTATGGTCATGACCATGATCGGTGTAACCATCACATTTTTCAAATACATCTTGGCTGTTGGTCATTACCACACCACCTTCACCGCAGGTAATAGTTTTTACAAAGTCGAAACTAAATGTACCTGCATCACCAATAGTACCTAACGCTTTACCTTTATAAGTACCACCAATGCTTTGGCAAGCATCTTCTAGTAATATTAAATCGTGTTCTTCGCAAATGGCTTTTAGTGCATCTAAATCGGCCATACTACCACACATATGCACGGGCATTACACATCTTGTTTTAGGTGTAATGGCAGCTTTTACAGCTTCAGGCTTTAGGGTTAATGTCTCATCTATATCTACTAAAACTGGTATAGCACCTACGCTTAGTACTGCTTCGAAGCTAGCTACAAACGTAAAACTTGGCATTATCACTTCGTCACCCACACCTATATTTAATGCAGCCATTGCAGTGGTTAATGCTGCTGTACCGCTACTTGTAAGCTGTGCATAACCACAACCAAATACTTCGGTAATTTTTTGCTCTAATTCGTTGGCTTTAAAAATGCCTTTACGTGGCCCGTCAAAACCATAACGCATTAAAATGCCTGTTTCCATTACATCATTAATATGTTGTCTTTCTTCGGCACCAAACAGTTCAAAACCTGGCATATATTTTAAGTTTAAAGTTTGTAGTTTAATAGTTTGTAGTTCGCTGAAACAAAAGTAAATAAATTATTTAGTGGTTTTTGTTAAAGCAAACTATACCGTATCCGTTGATGACAATACTTTTTCAATATTGTTTTGCAGCATCGTTATTTTTTCTGTCGCATCTTTTAATTGTATCAGTTGTATGGCAGATTGTGTTTGCTCTGTTGCCAACCATATCAATACCATACTGATGTAGTCTTGTATGTCTTTACCTGCAAAATTGGTTTTAAATTCTACAATCTTCTCGTTAATCATTTTTACAGTCTTACGCACCACTTCTTCGTCCTCTGCACGTAGTTTCAGTCGGTAGGTTCTATCTGCAATGGCAATATTTATAGGTATTAATTCTGACATGTTTTAGTTTGAAGTTTGGGGTTTTAAAAGTTTAATAGTTTAAGAAGTTCATGAGTTTAGAAGTTTACTTGTTTAACCCTTTAGACAGCTAATGAACCACCTGAACTATTAAACTACAGATAAACTTTTAAACTTTAAATACACTTCTTTAAACTTTTAAGCCTCACTATTTAGCAATGCCAAGCATTTTTCTATCTCTTTCAAATAAATATCTATTCGCTTTTCTAGTAATGCTCGTTCTGTTTCGTCAAATGCACTTTTGGTAAGCTTTAGCGCATCTAATTGATGCTGTAGCTTTTGCATTTCCTCGTCTTTTGTTGCTACTTCTGTTTCTTTTTTAGCCAAATTCTTTTTCAATTGCACGTTCTCTTTCTGCAACTGCTGATAATTTTTTATCAGCTGCTGCAAGCGTACCTGCAATACTTGAAGTTGACTATTAATATCGCTCATTAATCTTGAAAAGTAGTTTAAATAGTTTGTGAGTTTAACGGTTTAGTTAGTTAGATAGTTTATGCTTTTCGTTTAAACTATTTAAACCTTACACTACCTAAACTTTGCTCTTTTTACTTTCTAATTTCTGCTTGTAACTCTGCTTCAAAAGTGGCTATTAGCTTGTTTACCATACTATCTACCTCTTTATCTACCAATGTTTTTTCTTCATCTAAAAAGGTAAAGTTTACAGCCATCGATTTTTTGCCTATACCAAGTTTATCGCTTTCAAACACATCAAACAAGCGCACATTGGTAAGCTTGTTCAACTTTGTTTTTTGTACAGCCGCTTCAATCATATCAAAAGTGGTACTAGTATTTACTATCAATGCAAGGTCTCTTTGCACCGCAGGAAACTTACTTACCTCTTTGTACACAATCTTTTTCTTTTCTACTGCTTTTGCAAGCGCTGCGTAATTAATATCTATAAAATACACCGCTTGTTTTATGTCAAATACCTTTAGTTTGGCAGCATCTACTTGCAATAAACTACCTATTGCTTGCTTACCATTGTTAATAGTAAGCGTATTAGCAGCGTCGGTTTTTGTAAAGTTTACATCAAGCAAGCCACAAAGCTGTAACACAGCAGTAGCAATACCTTTTGCACGGTAAAAATCGTACGCAGCACCTTTTGTTTGCCATGTATCTTCATGATTATTACCTGTAATGTACAATGCTAAATGTTCTTCCTCGCTATAATTACCTACACCTGTGGTATGGTAAGTTTTACCATATTCAAATAATTGTAAGTTACTGTTTTTGCGATTGTTGTTGTAGGCAATACACTCTAAACCAGTCTCTAAAATAGAAGGACGCAACACATCTAATTCAGCGCTTAGGTTATTCATCATTTTAACGGTGCTATTTAAAGTTGTGTCGTCAAAATAGCTACTGTTAGTAATAGAATTGGTAAATATTTCGTTGAAACCTTGCCCTACCAAGTACATGGCAATCTTGTCTTTCAGCACTTCTTTTATGCCAAGCGTTTCTACTGCTGGCGACATGGTAATACTTGTAGGTATTGTAATATTATCTAGCCCATCAATGCGTAATATTTCTTCTACAATATCTGCTTGTAGGCTTATGTCTGGCTTACTAAAGGGTACAGATACACGTATTTCGTCCATCCCTTCTTTCAATACCTCAAAACCTAGTGCAGTTAGTATTTTTTTCACTGCATCTACGTGGTAGTTTTTACCACTTAGTTTTTTTAGGTAATGATATTTAAGCGATACCTCAGTTTTTTCTTTTGGTGTTGGGTAAATGTCTACTATCTCGCTGCTTATTTCGCCGCCAGCTACTTCTTTAATTAATAAAGCAGCACGTTTTAGCACATTAATAGTGTTAGAAATATCTACACCTTTTTCAAATCTTGTAGCAGCATCGGTACGTAAACCATGCTTTACTGATGTTTTACGGATAGAGGTAGAAGCAAAGCAAGCACTTTCTAAAAATATGGTGGTGGTGCTTTCTTTTACGCCACTTGTAGCGCCACCAAACACACCTGCTATGCACATTGGCGTACCATTACCATCACATATTAATAAGTCTTCTGCACTTAACTTTCTTTCCTTTTCATCTAGCGTGGTAAAGGCAGTACCTTCTGCTAAGTTTTTTACAATTACCGTATTATTAGCAATTGCAGCCGCATCAAATGCATGTAATGGCTGACCAGTTTCGTGTAAAATAAAATTGGTAATGTCTACTATATTATTAATAGGTCTTTGACCAATGGCTATCAATTTATTTTGCAACCATTTTGGCGAATCTGCCACTGTAACACCGCTAATAGTTACACCGCTATATCTTGGGCAAGCTTCAGTATTTTCAACGGTTACAGCAATGGGTGCATTTGTATTATCTACTTTAAAACTATTGTTAAATGGACTTTTTACTCTGGTTTCTTTACGGTGATGCGATAGGTAAGCACACGCATCTTTAGCCACACCAAGGTGACTCATCGCATCCATTCTGTTTGGTGTTAAACCAATCTCATAAATACAATCGTTGTACGGCAAAAAGTACTCATATGCAGGTGTACCTACCACTACATCTTCTGGCAAAATCATAATA
>JAAFHG010000177.1 GCA_013297585.1 Chitinophagales bacterium | reverse complement strand
CTTATACTTTTTTTGCCATGGACTCAAAATATTAGGGCAAAAGGTGGTGTTACCACTTTAAGGCAAGAACAAAGACCTCAAGAGCTCAACACCATTATAGGTGGTAGAGTATTAAAATGGTACATAAAAGAAGGCGACTTTGTAAAAGAAGGCGATACTATTTTACAACTTGGTGAGGTGAAAGTAGATTATTTTGATCCCAAACTATTAGCACGTACACAACAACAAATTGATGCGAAACAACAAAGTATTGAAGGCTATATAAACAAAGCTGGTACTGCCGAAACGCAAACATCAGCATTGCTGCAAGGGCAGGTTTTAAAGCTGCAATCGCTTGACAATAAAATATTGCAACAACAACTAAAAGTTGCCAGCGACAGTACAGATTTAATTGCAGTAGTTAATGAACTAAGTGTATACAAACGCCAAATAGATGCGGCTAAAATTATGCTTGACAGTGGTGCCATTTCATTGACCGAATTTGAAAAAAGGCGTGTCAATTTTCAAAATGGTAGTGCTAAAAAAATAAGTTCAGAAAACAAATTTGCCCAAAGCAAGCAAGAACTGATTAATTTAAGAATTGAGAAAAATAGTACAGTTCAAGAATACACCGATAAAATTTCTAAGGCGCAAGGCGATAAATTCTCTTCTATTTCTAGCGCCGCTTCAACCGAGGCAGATGTATCGAAGCTGCAAAATTTATACGCTAGCTACGATGCAAGAAATAAACTCTACTACATTTTAGCACCACAAAGCGGACAAATAACCAAAGCAAAGAAGGCTGGTATTGGCGAAATACTAAAAGAAGGAGAAATGATAGTAGAAGTGGTGCCTACCAATATTCAATACGCTGTAGAAATGTTTGTAGAACCAATGGACTTACCATTAGTAAGCATGGGGCAAAAAGTACGCTTTGTGTTTGATGGTTTTCCTGCTATTGTATTTAGTGGCTGGCCGCAAAACAGTTATGGTACATTTGGTGGTGTTGTATCGGCAGTGGAAACTTCGGTAAGTGACAATGGTAAATTTAGAGTGCTTGTGGCCGAAGACCCTAATGATAAAAAATGGCCAACAATGCTACGTATGGGTGGCGGTGCTAGCGGTATTGCTTTACTTAAAAATGTACCAATTTATTATGAGCTATGGCGTAATATCAATGGTTTTCCACCAGATTATTACAAACCAGTAAAAACAGATAAGGCTAAGAAAAAATAGTTGCTGATAGAAGTGATTAAACTACTAAAAATGATTGAAAGAATACTATTGACTGCTAAATGCACCTTACAAAATAATATCACAACGTTTAAAAGAGTGATGGCAATTATGGTTGCTTTACTCTCATTTTATTCTGCATTTTCACAAACTTCAAAACAAGAAATTTACGCTCTAGATTCATTTATTGCGCAAATAAAAAAGTTTCACCCAATTACAAAACAAGCTGATATTCAAGTAGATAAAGCTGCGGCTGAGTTACTGTCGGCTCGTGGTAGCTTCGATCCTACCATTGCTTTAGATGCAAGCAGAAAAACATTTGACGGTAAAAACTACTATTTCTATACCAATCCAGAATTGGGTATCCCTTTACCAGTAGGTAATATTAAAACTGGTATTGAAAACAATGGCGGTGACTTTTTAACGTCCGAAATTACTAAGGGTAAAACCAGCTATTTAGGCATTGAAATTCCATTGGCAAAAGGCTTATTACTTGATAAAAGAAGAGCCGTATTGCAACAGGCAAAACTATATCGTAGCCAAAGCGAACAAGAACGCTTAACTATGCTAAATAATTTGCTGTTTGATGCTTATACCACTTATTGGCAATGGGCTGGTAGCTTTCAACAATATAAACTGTTTTCTCAATTTACAGAAATAGCAAGTAATAGATTGCGCTTAGTACGTATTGCCTACAAAAATGGCGACCGTGCCATGATGGATACAGTTGAGGCATTTACACAACTGCAAAACTATCAGTTGATGCAAAGTGACGCCATGTTAAAATGGAACAACGCAAAACTTGAACTATCTAATTTTTTATGGTTAAATAATGATAGTAGCTATTTTTTACCAGAAAATTATATACCAGAAACCTTACTGTTTAGCGCTACTAATGCACAGCAATTAGAAGATGTTTTGGCAAAATCGGCCGAACAAAACCCATTATTAAGAGCTTACGATTTTAAATTGAATAGTTTAGAAGTTGAACGTAAACTAAAATTTCAAAGCCTTCTACCCTATGTATCGCTAAAAGCCAATATTTTAAACAAAGATTATTACGCACTTAAAAACGTAAGTACCGATTTTATTCAAAACAATTATAAATGGGGTATTGATTTTAAAATACCAATTTTCTTGCGAGAAGCAAGAGGCGACTACAAAAAAGCACAATTGAAAATAAAAGAAACGAGTTTAGAATTTATTAATAAAAAACAGCAAACCGTTACTAAAATAAGAAGCTACTACAACGATTTTACAGCACTTTCTCAGCAGTTAATAATTGCACAAACCATGTATGGCAACTACCAAGCATTGCTTAAAAATGAAGAATTAAAATTTACACAAGGCGAAAGTTCATTATTCTTGGTAAATAGCCGCGAAACAAAAGTAATAGAGCTATTGCAAAAACAAATAGAGCTAAATATTAAATACTACAAAGCGAAATATGCTGTTGAATGGGCTGCTGGTTTGCTTAAATAAGGCAAATAAATCAGTCTATAATTTTAATGGACATTTTATTACATTTGCCATCCTTAAAAAGCAAATTTATTAATATGGCAAATAACGGTATTATTACAAAAGCACAAACCAACGAAAGTAAAATTCGCCTTATAGCGTTATTTACCTTAATTATTGCCATTATCTATTTATTAACTTCAAGTATTGTTTTACCTATTTTCTTGGTGCTGGATTTTGGCCTGCGTGGCTTTAATTTAGGCCATTTAAGCCCACTTGGTTTTGTAGCAGATAAATTGGTAAAAGCATTTAATTTGCCAATAAAATTCATTTACCTACCACCAAAGCGTTTTGCAGCAAGGATTGGCTTTTTATTTTCAGTAACCATACTGTTATTACACGTTGCTGGTATTAGCACCTTAATTGTTACAAGTGTATTGGCTTTCTTTGCTTTTCTAGAATCATTTTTAAGTATTTGTGCAGGCTGTTATGTGTACGATTTTCTAATTAAGCTGAAAATTTTTTAGATAAAACACGTAGAGCCGTTACCATTAATTTTTTTGTTACAAACGGCACTAATTGGCATACATGATTCGTGCTATTTTTTTACTACTAATTCACAATTTCAATTTGCTAAGCAAATTGGTTGAATCATCCTTAAACGGCTTTATATACAATTATTTATTAATTCATATTGCTCTACATATTTTTTGAAGCCCGTATTTGCAAGTACATTTTAATTATTTGCATTTATTACCAAATGTTTACTATTTAACGTAAATAGAAAACGCGTACGCCTTTTTTTATGTTTCTTCGCTATGTTCACAAATTAGCTAAGCATGCAAAACAAGCAACTACAACCCTATAATGCCTTTGCGGCCGTACAAATACCAGAATTTCGTAATTTTTTAATCGGTCGTTTCACATTTATAATGGGCTTGCGTATGTTGGGTACACTTGTGGGCTGGTGGGTGTATGAATTATCAAATGCGCCTTTTGCTATTGGGTTAATTGGTTTAAGTGAAGTGATTCCCGCGGTTTCGTTGTCTCTATACGCTGGTCATGTTATTGACATTAGCGATAAACGTAAACTGATGTTAAAAGGTGTGGCGTTATATTTTATAGCCGTTATCGCCTTGCTTATATTAACCACAAAATTTTCAAGTTCACATCTTAGCAATCATGCCATTGTTTTTTGCATTTATATAATCATTTTTTTTACAGGAATTTTTAGATCTTTTACTGGGCCTACTTTTGGTGCGATGGTAGGTTCTATAGTACCAAGAGAAACTTTGCAAAATGCCACTACTTGGAGCCAAACAGTTTGGTTGTCGGCCTCAGTACTTGGTCATGCAACGGTAGGTTTTTTAATTGCAGGCATTGGTAATACAGGCGCAATTTGTGTGGTTGCAGTTTTGGCTTTTATAGGATTTTCTTTTTTGTTTCAGCTAAAGCCGAAACCACCTATGAACAAAGTGGGTGAGAAAAAAACGCTTGATAGTGTAAAAGAAGGCTTGCAATATGTATTTAAAACCAAAGAATTATTGGGTGCTTTATCGCTAGATTTATTTGCTGTACTCTTTGGTGGTGCTGTAGCTATGATTCCTGTTTTTGCAAAAGATATACTAAAAGTTGGGCCGGTAGGTTTTGGCTGGTTAAATGCGGCATCAGATATCGGTTCTGCCATTATTATTATTACGCTTACGCTAAACCCAATTAGAAAACAACAGGGGCGTAAATTGCTGTATGCTGTTGCAGGTTTTGGCTTATGCATTATCACATTTGCATTGTCTAAAATGTTTTGGCTATCGTTTGCTGCGCTTATGATTAGTGGTATGCTAGATGGTATAAGTGTGGTTACAAGAGGTACTATTTTACAGCTAAAAACACCAGAAAACATGCGTGGTAGAGTGATGAGTGTAAACTCGATGTTTATTAATAGTAGTAACGAGCTTGGGCAGTTTGAAAGCGGTGTAATGGCTAAGTTAATGGGTGTTATTCCTTCGGTTGTTTTTGGTGGCTGCATGACTATTTTGGTAGTAGCAACTACTTGGTTTAAGGCCCCAACTTTAAAAGAAATGGAGTATTAAATTGGGCTTTTAATGTAATTATTATGTCTATTAAACTTACAAAACTGTGTACTTTACTAACAATAGTTATGGTAATTGCATACTGTTTTGTAAGAGACACAAAAATTGAAAAACAATACTGCGGCGATTTAAGAAATAGAATCGTTGGTGCGAGGCTGCAACTAGATGGTAAATTACCTTACTTCTATAAATGGCAAGCTAAAGATGGCGTAAAATATTACGACCCTCAAAATTTTGATTCACTAAAAGTATCTAATATCACTGCATCGCCGTTTATGCATGCATTATTATATCCCATTGCCCATTTACCCCAAAGTTCAATTTCTTCTATATGGCTTATTTGTCAATACATAATGTTTGTTACAATGCTGCTTATTGCCATTTATTTTTGTAATAATAGCATGCAAATAATAGGTACAGCACTTGTAAGTTGTATTTTTTTATTTAGTACTTGGTGGCTACAACATGTGGCAAATGGTCAAATTTACATAGTGATTCCTTTTTTATTGTTATTATTCATTGTTTTCTTAAAACCAAAACGTACAGCAAGTTTACTGGCAGCTAGTATTTGCGCTGTTGCTTTAATAGCCATTAGGCCTACTTTATTATGCTTTTTTCTCCCTTTTTTACCATTTATTATTGCTTTTAATAGGCAACAAATATTTGCTTTTTTTTCAGCACCTTTATTATTTATATGCTTTATATGTAGCAATAAACAACAGCTAGTTTTATGGCAAAACTATAAACACGGTATTGTAGAACAGATAAAACTTCATCAAAACCTACACCCAATTGCACAAAAAAATTCTATATCGCCTAATTTTAGATTTTGGGAAGGTTACGATACAGCAACAATTCATATTAACAATTTAAATCCATTAATAATTAAATCTTCAAATGGCAATTTATTTGCCTTTTATCAAACAATTTTTAACCAAAAAATATCTGTTACTATGCTAAATGCAATAGCTATTGGTTTAATAGCTATTTTTTTATTATTTTTTTATGCAAATAGTAGTAACCAATTACTAGAAATTAATAATACTGCACTTTGGGGCTTTTGTATGTATACAATAAGTGAATTTTTATCGCCTATACACAGGCATCACTACAATGCCGTAATTTGGCTTTTTCCAATTCTAATAATGGCTATACAACACCAAAAAGAACAAAAACTGTTTTATGGTTGCATAATTTTTAGTTTGTGTTTGAGTGTAAATACATTTACAATTGTGCATTTACCTAATATTATTATAGAAATTGCCATTTGGATAATGGTAGTACTTTTTTTATACAGAAACACGAATGCTGTACATAAATGTAATATTACACTACTTTAACATGTTATGCGGTAAAATTACTATGTAATTTTGTATTACCTAGGCGGTTTTCATTCTCGCTGGCAAGCACATCAAACAATCCCCTAAATTTGTACTTATGAAGATATCGAATGAAATGAAAGTTGGCATATTAGCTGCGGTAGGCATTGCCTTATTTATATTCGGATTCAACTTTTTAAAAGGTAAAAGTCTGTTTAAAACTGGCAATTATTTATACGCAAAATATACAAATACAAAAGGTATCAAAATTTCGAACGAGGTTACTATTAAGGGCTTTCAGGTTGGCAATGTTGCCGATATTGAAAATTTAGATGCTAACCTTAACGAAATTTTAATAACCATAAAACTAAAAGACAAATACAATATTCCTGCAAATTCTGTTGCGTCTATAAACAGTAACCCATTAGGCGCAGCAAGTATGGTCATTGAGTTGGGTACTGGTAGCAATTATTTAGGCTCTGGCGATACTTTGGTTACAGAAGATAATCCCGGTTTATTAGGGTCTTTATCAAGTAAAGTAGGACCTGTTGCCGATCAATTAAAAACAACGTTGCACAGTTTAGATAGTGTTTTGAACAATGTAAATGGTACGCTAGATGCCAATTCAAAAGCCAATTTGCAAGCTACCATTGCCAACATGAATAAGGTAACCGCAAGCTTGGCTGTATCTGCAATATCGCTTCAAACGATGTTGAACCAACAATCTGGTGTTGTAAACCAAACCATGAAGAACCTAAACAGTTTTACCAAAAATTTGGCTGACAATAACGAGAAGGTTACCAAAATGATGGCTAACATTGAAAAAACAACAGAAAATTTATCGAAAGCTGATATTGATGGTAGTGTTGCTTCACTAAAAAAAGCGATTGATAATATGAATGTACTGGTAGAGAAAGTAGGTAGTAAAGACGGTACTTTGGGCTTATTGATGAACGACCCTAAATTGTACTATCAATTGCTAAATACGGTGAGAAGTACCAATATTTTACTAGACGATTTTAAAACACATCCTAAGCGTTACGTAAATATTTCTGTGTTTGGAGGAAAAGATAAGAGTACGCCACTAACGGCACCTCTTAATGATACGCTAATACTTCAAAAATGATTTTTCTGAAACGATTATTTATTGCGATGCTAGGTTTAGCAGCATCATCGGTTTTATATGCGCAAGCGCCTAAAAAAGATACCTCTAGAAATGGCAAAAT
>JAAFHG010000279.1 GCA_013297585.1 Chitinophagales bacterium | reverse complement strand
CTAATCTTCACACAACGCTTAAAGATAGTTTAGATAAAATGAGCAAAGAGGATGAGATTTTACAATTGCAAATTACTGACGAAGAACAAAGAAAGGAACGGTTGCTGGCAGAAGAAACTGAACGGATAAAAAAACGTAATAGCATACAGTATTTAGGTATTGTAATGGCAATAGTAGTTGTGTTTTTAGGATTAGTAATGATGGGGCTTTTTAGAGTATCTGAAAATACAATTAGAATATTAGGTTTCTTCTCTTTTATAATGCTATTCGAATTTCTTTTTCTAGTGTTTAAGAAAAGTATTTATCAGTTTACGCACGGCGAGCCTTGGAAAGATTTAACAGCAATGATATTAATGGCGGCTATTTTGGTACCGTTACACCATTGGCTTGAGCATAAAGTGATACATTATTTATCATCGCAAGAAATTTTGTTATTGAAAAATAAGGGGCGAAGCCTTATGCCCAATTTCTTTAGAAAAAGCGTGGAATAGTTGTAGGTTATAAAATTTTAGTATTATGAATAACGACGTTAAAAGAATACACCCACACAAGTTTACATTGTGGGTAGCAATGGGTAGCATTATAATGATGTTTGCTGGCTTAACAAGTGCATATATTGTAAAGAAAAATCAGGCTAACTGGTTAGAGTTTTCTTTGCCGGGTGTTTTTTGGTACAGTACTATTGTAATTATTGCAAGTAGTGTAACCATACATTTAGCATTAAAAAGCTTTAAAGCACGTGAAATGAGTCGATATAGACTTTTAATAACCGTTACAGCAGCGCTTGGCATATTATTTACTATTTTACAAGTACTTGGTTTTTTTAGTTTAGAGGCAAGAAATATTCACTTAACTGGCCCTAATAGTAATGCTGCATCGTCCTTCTTACTGGTAATTACAGCTTTACATATGTTACACGTTTTAGGTGGTGTAATTGCGATATTAGTTATTTTTATAAGAGCTTTCAATAGCAAGTTTAAAAGTTATAGTAGCGTGCCAATTGAAGTCATTAGCACTTATTGGCATTTTGTAGATATTTTATGGATTTATTTATTTATCTTTTTCAATTGGTTAAGATAATTAAGAAAAAGTTGAAGTTTATTCACGTTTATTCAACAACAGCTAATATTTTTGTAACCGAATCTTAGAACAATCTCATGAGTACAACAACTGCAGCGTTACCCACAAAATTGTGGAATGGTGGAAAAAGCCCTTTTAATGTAGAGTATGGCAAATTGATGATGTGGTATTTTTTGATGAGCGATGCCTTCACTTTTGGTGCTTTTCTTATTTCTTATGGTACCATTCGTTTTTCTTCTAACGGCTGGCCAGATCCTAACGAAGTATTCCAATCTTTTCCTGGTTTAGGTTCTGGATACCCGTTAATGTTTGTGAGTTTAATGACATTTATCTTAATCATTAGCTCTGTAACAATGGTATTGGCAGTTCATGCAGGGCATAATATGGACAAAAAAGGTGTTGTAACCAACTTAATTTTAACCATTATTGGTGGTGCAGCATTTTTAAGTTGTCAAGCATGGGAATGGTTTCATTTGCATCATGAAGGTGCATGGTGGGGTGCAAATCCTTTCTTAAATGCAGATGGTACACAATCAGAGCAGAGTTTCACCAATTATTTTTTTACAATCACTGGGTTTCATGGCTTTCACGTATTAAGTGGTGTTGTAATTAATATTGTAATGTTAATTATGACATTAACAGATCAGTTTGAAAAACGTGGTCATTATTTAATGATTGAAAAAGCTGGCTTATATTGGCACTTTGTAGATTTGGTTTGGGTATTTGTATTTACCTGTTTTTACCTAATCTAATTACTGATACATTTTAATTTAATAAACTTATTATATAATATCTATGGCACAAGCAGGACATGCAGAACACAGTAATGATGGAGCGGTAAAAGAAATCTGGAAAGTGACGGGTATTCTTACTGTTTTAACGTTGGTAGAGTTAGCCTTAGGGTTTTGGATGATGAAAATTGAATCGCCAAGTTCTCGTTTAGCTATGAAAGGCACTATTGTAATTTTAATGATGGTGAAGGCTTTTTATATTGTCGCTTATTTTATGCACTTAAAGCATGAGTTGCGAAACTTAATCATGACAATAGTTGTGCCTCTAGCTTTGTTCATTTGGTTTATTACGGCTTTCTTATACGAGGGTAATTCTTATAAAAACTTGCGTAATACTTACGATCCATACAAGAAGGCGCAGACAACTATAAAAGTTGAGAAAAAAGAAGAAGCGCATGGTGAGCATGGCAGCGAAAAGCACAAAGCTGTTGAATAATTTTTTGAATTTTGATGTATTCATTCACATATTTCGAACCATCGCTTATGGCGATGGTTTTTTTATGGTAGCCATTCTTGATGGTTATTATTTTGCGTTATCTAAATGTACATTATGAATAAAAAAGCATTATTAGCGCTTTGTTTAGCAATTTTATTGCCTGTTAGTAGCTATTTAATATTAAAAGGTGCAGGCGAAAGTGCTGTTGATATGCCTAGGAAATATTTGCTTGACACTGTAATAGAACGTGTACAAAATGGTAAGCAGTTTTCTGATAGTATTTGGCACAAAACGGCAAATATTACTTTGGTAAATCAGCTAGGCGATACAGTGAGTTTGTACAATAAGCCCGGCAAAATAATAGTAGCTGATTTCTTTTTTACGCATTGTAGAAGCATTTGCCCTAAGCTCACAAGAAATATGGCCAAGCTTCAGCATAGTTTTATTTTGGGTGGCAATTCTAGAAAAAAAATTGATACATCCATTGTACAATTTGTATCATTTACAATAGATGCTGAAAGAGATAGCGTTAGTGTGTTAAAAGACTATGCAGATCGTTTTAATGTAAACCATGATAACTGGTGGATGCTTACTGGTAATCGTGATAGTATTGCAAATTTTGCATTTGCAGAACTTAAAGTAGATAAGTTTAGTGGCGAGCCTGTAGATTCTGATTTTGTACACACCAATCGCTTTGTAGTACTAGATAAAGATTATGTGGTAAGGGGTTATTACAATGGTCTAGATTCTGCCGCTATGACTAAGCTAGCAAGAGATATAGGGTTATTAATGCTAGAAAAAGATAAGACCAAAAAAAGTGAAGTTTTTACCGCCATTATTAATTTAAAATGGTTGTGGTTAATTATTATCGTATTGGTAGTGGTATTTGTGTTGTTTATGTCTAATCGCAGAAAATTAAATGGGTAGATAAACCCTTAGCGTATAAATTTTGTTACAGCTTTAAATAAAGTTTCATCATGTTAGAAGCATCTCTTAAAAAGAATGATAAGCAAGCTCATTGGTTAATTGGCATTTTTTCTGTTGTTGTATTTACGGTTGTTGTAATGTTAGGTAAATTTAAGCTAGACATAGAAGTTGGCTTTAACATTCACATTTTTGCAGCCATTAACGCAATTGTAAATGGTATAATCGCGGTGCTACTGGTGCTAGCTTTAGTAGCAGTAAAACAAGGTAATTACCTTCTTCACAAGCGTTTTATGATGGCAGCTCTTGTGATGTCAATTCTATTTTTAGTGTCTTACATTGCGCATCATTTGTTAGCTGGCGAAGCTAAGTTTGGCGATAGTAACCATGATGGTATTTTGAGTGACGAAGAAAAATTAGCAGTTGGCAGCATTAGAATTTTGTATTACATCATTTTAGCTACACATATATTTTTAGCAGCAGTAATATTGCCTTTCATACTTTTTACTGCATATCGTGCTTTAATAGCCGAATTTTCTGTTCACAAGAAACTTGCACGTATTACTTGGCCTTTATGGTTTTATGTAGCGGTAACTGGCCCTATTGTGTATCTAATGATTTGTCCTTATTATAGCTAATAAACTTCCTAAATAGAAAAGCCAACCTTAATTAGGGTTGGCTTTTTAGTTTATTTTAGAGTGTTTATTATACAGTTTGCTTTACACTTTTTATAGCAGCGCTCATTTCTTTTATCAGTGAAATATCTTTCTCAATGGCATTGCCTACAACTATTACATCAGCACCAGCCTTGCAGTTTAAGTAAGCTTTTTCTGGTGTGGTAATACCGCCACCAACTATCAATGGTGCTTCTATATGTTGAGATACCAATTGAATCATTTTCTCAGTAATAGGCTTTTGAGCACCACTGCCTGCATCCATGTATATAAGCTTCATTCCAAGCATTTCGCCAGCCATAGCGGTACACATAGCTATTTCGTTTTTATCTGCTGGTATTGGACTTGCATTAGAAATGTATGATACAGTTGTAGGAGCACCACCATCAATTACCATATAACCTGTTGGCATTATCTCTAAGCCGCTCTTTTTTACGAAAGGTGCAGAAATTACATGCTGGCCAATTAATAATTCTGGATTTCTACCAGAAATAAGCGAGAGATACAACAACGCATCTGCATAGCGGCTTACTTGCGATGGTGAACCTGGAAATAAAATAACAGGAATGTCGCAGTTGGCTTTTATTTGTTTGATACAATCATCTAAATGATTAGAAATTACCAAGCTGCCACCAACAAAAAAGTAATCAACTGATGCTTCTAGTGCAACATTAACCAAGTGGTCAATTGTGGATACGTCAACTTTATCCGGGTCAATTAAAACCGAAAACGACTTTTTTTCAGTTCGTTTTTTTTCTACAAATTGATGGTATAAAGCTTGCTTCATGCAAATAATAATATAAGGTGCGTTTGCTGCAAAAATGCAAAAAACTTTGCCATTAAAGCAGTAATTCTCAATTATTTGTGTGTTACTTTAATAAATCGCACAAAATGAATTGATTCCTATGTGCAATATAGGATTTGTAAGGCATATAATCACACTTTTTTGTGAAGTATTGATATCTGCAAAAATCATAAACCTTCTATATTGCTGTAAAATGGGCTAACTATTGTTGCAAACAAGTAAATTCTATCCATAGTTTAAACCTAAAAGTACCCAAAACTATTATCCACATCTGTTGACATTTGTATAATTGTATTTCAATTTCGTAAAGATAATTTCGTAGAACGGGTTAATAATTTGTTAACCATCTTCAATTTACTTTCAAAAACAGAAAATAACCATCGCTTGTTATGGCAAAAACTACCAACAAAGGCTTGCAATTTAGCCGTCGTTTTACAAAAGAGGATGTAAGTCCTTATGACATGTTTGCGTACGATTACAGAGACAGCGTCATTAAAAACCCTAGTGGTGAAAAGGTATTTGAAATGAATAATGTAGAGGTGCCAAAACAGTGGAGCCAAATAGCTACAGACATTCTAGCACAAAAATATTTTCGTAAAGCTGGTGTGCCACAAGCGGATGGTAGTTTAGGTAGAGAAACTTCTGTAAAACAAGTAGCGCATCGTATGGCCAATTGCTGGCGTGTTTGGGGCGAACGTTATGGTTATTTTGCTACCGCAAATGATGCGCAAGTATTTTACGATGAATTGGCTTATAGCATTTTAAATCAGTCGTGTGTACCAAATAGCCCACAATGGTTTAATACAGGCTTGCACGAGAGTTATGGTATTACAGGTAAGCCGCAAGGGC
>JAAFHG010000557.1 GCA_013297585.1 Chitinophagales bacterium | reverse complement strand
CTGATTCACCAGCAGCAATAACACTCCCGTTTGGGAATGCATTTAAAGCATTGATATTGAGGCCAGCAACACCAGTAGCGGATACAACATAGCCATCAAACACCCTTCCAAGATCTGAAAACTGAGCAACAAGAGTTCCAGCAGTAGGCGAAGTGATATCATAAGAGGTACCAGCTGCATTTACTGCAAAATAAACCCTTAATAATTTTTTATTGCTACCACCTAAATAACAAATCGCCTTATTGGTAGGATGCGCAACGATGGTATTCAAATTAAAATTAGTGGCGCTGATGGCAGCGACAGGTATTAGGGTGCTGGCATTTCCAGATATTTTTAGCATATATCTACTTGCTCCTACAATGTAAGCATTATTAGCATCAATGGTAAGTACACGCTTATAAGCGTTGAAAGTAATGCCTGTATTTGGTAATATAACATTCCAGGTATTACCACCATCGTTGGTTTTCCTTACAATAGAATTATCCGCGATTACTATTCCATCGCTATTATTAGCGAAGTGCACGTCAACAATACCAGGAATAAAAAGTTGTTTCATATCAATTTGATTACTTCCAACAAATAAATGCGTCATGCTCTTATCGCCCATTGCTATGGCTTCAGAAGTATTGATTCGGAAAGCTAAAGCATTATAGTTTTTTTGATTGGCGGTACCAATATTTACAAAACTAGTATTTGTTAGGTTTGGAGTATACATTAAAGTGCCTTTATTGCCTGCAACATAATAAATGTTACCATTGACGATCACATCATTCAGATGTTCTATCGTGTTTATATTTTGTTTGGTCGCAATTAATTCTTTATTTGTATTAATACTTCCATTTGTAAATAAAGTGCCATTATCACCTACAATAACCAATTGATTGGCAGTTGTATTGACGATTTCATTAAAATTATTAGCTTGATTGGTTTTTATACTTTTCCAATATTCTAAGGGTGCAGTGGCTTGTGTTAATCTTTCATAAAGTGAACCATCTGCGCCACAGGCATAAATTTTCACCCCACCATTATTTGAAAAGTGAATATCATTGAGATTTTGCGCGAAAGTTTTAAAGGTTAAAATATCAGTAGTTGCACTAGTTAGGTTTGTGGCCGTTGTCGCAGCAGTTCCTTTTGCTATAACACCATTTTTCCCAACTGTATATAAAGTGTTGTTTCTGAAATGTAAAGTTTGCATATCGTTTAAAGCAGGATTGGTGGTGGTAGTACCAAATGGATTTGCAAATAAGGTTACTGTCAAAACTGGCGGAACAGCAGCGCTTGGTGTAATTTTGTGGATACGATTATTGGCTTTATTGTGTACATAAATCGCTGGTGTTGCAACGATTTCATCTATTGTTAAGTCAGAAACATTAAATGTAGCACTTGTAATTTCACTTGCTGTTGCAAAATTGGTGCTTATGTTTTGAGATACATTGTATATTTTTCCATTTTGCGTGCTGGCAATAGCCCAAATATCAGTACTACGAATTTTTCCTACAATTGCTCTGAAGGAATTGTTTGTCCCAAGATTCAAATTGCTTTGTTTCCAAATACTATTGCTGTTTAATGCATCTGTATTGACTAAAATTTCACAAATATTACTACTCGTATTTTTTGCTGTGGCTACTATAACAGAGAGCTTATTCGCATTCATTTTTGACCATACAGCAACGTAATCTTTAACTGGTACGTTAGAATTATTATTTGTAGGTGTTACAATCGGACTAATTGTAAATAGTCCATTTTGAAAACTGATAAAATCTAAAACGCCATTTAGGCCTGCAGCTGTTAGCATATAGCGCGTAACATTGCCACCACTTGTACTCACAATTATGTTATCTGTATTTTTCTGTAAAGTTTCATAATAGCGTGTATTAGGCGATAATAAAGTCCAAGTTTGACCTTGATTGTTGGTGCTAAAAATTTGTTTCGTCCCATTTGTATTTTCTATTAATGCAATCCCAGCTGTTAAAGTAAAGAAACGTATTTGTATAATTTTTCTTGATTCAAGCGTATTGATGCTTACCCAATTTACCCCATCATCATTGGTATAAAGCAAATTGCCGTCAACCCCAGCAGCAAAGCCATTGGTGTTGTCTACCATTTGAATGTCTAATAAATCTTGTTGTACTATATTTCCAGATTGTAATATCCAATTGGCTGGTGTACTTAAGAAAGTATTTTTTAAGGCTTCAGTATTTTGTGTTGCTGTAAGTTGACAAGTATAAATAAGTCCGACAGGTACCCCCCCTCTTGTAGCATTAACTGTGATATAATATTTTAAGTTAGCACCACTATTATCCTGTGCTATACTTGTAATGTTTGTAATGACCATTCCAGAAGGGTTTACTAAAGTGAATGGAATAAAGGTGGCATTAATCCCATTTACGTTAACAGTCATCATACGACCATTATCACCAACTACAATACCATCTACTGCAGATCTAAAATGTAAATCATTCCAAGTATTATTACCATGATTAAGACCAAGCGCAGTAATTTTAGTGTTAAGTAAATCCCAAGAAAGGCCATTATCTCTTGTCTGTAGGATAGTGCC
>JAAFHG010000692.1 GCA_013297585.1 Chitinophagales bacterium | reverse complement strand
TCGGTAAGTATTGCAGGCATTTTTGTGTATTGTATTACGTAAAAATTGGCTTCTTTTACGCCCCTGTCTCGCCAACCTACTTCTGTAATTAACCTGTTTTGAAAAGCCCTTGCCAAACGAGATGACTTTGTACTGCCAGTGTAATAAAAAGTTTCTATGCCATTTGCATCATGCCAGGTATCGCTGGCGGCGTTACCATGTACCGATACATAAATTTTTTGCAGCGGCGTTAGTTTGGTGTTTGCCCTTGCTACTCTTGTTTCTAAAGCAATATCGGTTAACTCCGGTACTAAATTGTAGTGGCTAATTTTTAAAACTTTTAGCCGAGTAATTATTTTATTTACAATTGCTCTGTTAAATTCATACTCCATTAACTGTTTGCCATCAGGCAATTTAGGGCTTCGTTTGCCCGGTGTATTTTTGCCGTGGCCGTTATCTAAAATCCATAAAAATTTGTTTGGCATAGTTGTAAAGTTTATGTGGTTACCAATAATTATTTTACTCTAGTACTTTCATTTCCACCCTTCTATTTTGAGCCTTCCCCTCTTTAGTATTATTATCTGCAATAGGTATGGATGGGCCATATCCTTTTGCCAACAAACGCTCTTTATCAATGCTGCTATTTACCAAATAATTTACAATACTGTTAGCCCTTAGCTGGCTTAGTTTGATATTGTTGGTCAGTGTACCCACATTATCAGTATGCCCTTGTATTTCTAATCTTATTGACGGGTTATCTTTTAAAAATTGTATCAATTTATTTAAGTCGCTTGAGGATGCAGCATTTACCGTTGATTTACCCGTTTCGAAATAAATTTTATTTAGCACAATGGTTGTACCAGCTCTTGCTTCTTCAATATTTAATTGCAATTTTACATACAATGTTGCACTACGGTTAAGCCCTTTGGTACTTAAGTTTTCAATATTAGAGATATAGTTTGCCTTTTTACCAACAATTTCAAAATCGCTTGCTGCTTCTAACTGTGTTGTAAATTCGCCGTTAGTTGTGTTACTAGTTGCAAAAGCTGTACTGCTTTGTGTACTGTTTGTAATGGTTATGGTTGTATTACCAACTGGCTTGTTAGCTGTTTTATCTACAGTGTTACCCACCAATGTAAAACGAGGATCGTTATGGGTAAGTGCCACGCTAATTTGATTACCAGTTTTATTAAAAGCATCTTTATTAACTGTTGCTGTGGTGGCATCAATTTTATTTAACCTGCCCGTTACTGTAATATCATTTACCGATACATTATTAAACACAGCCAATCCATCAGTATTTGTTACTGCATTAAATATATTGCCGTCAATCGACTTTAATGTTACATCCACAAAGGGTAAAGGCTGGCCTGTGGCTTCATCGGTTACAGTTACTGCAATATCTTTATTAACAGGTTTGGGTACTTCTGCAATGGGTTCTACCACTTTTGGCGGCTCAACAGGTTTTATTGCTTTAGTTTGTTTTGCTTTATTAATATTTGTTGCAATACCAATACTGTAATACAATTGATTACTCAAAGTATTGCTTAACGCCACTCTATACTCAACAGTAGTTAATAGTAAAGCCTCGTTAAATAAATTTACTTGGAGCCCTGCTCCGGGCATTACACTAAATCCATTTATATTTTTATATTTAGAATAACCAACCTTGGTTATTAAAAATGGATTAAATGTACGTTTATCAGTAAATGCTTTTATGTGTACTCCAGCATTAACATCCATTAAAAAATTACTACTGCCAAAGGGTATAAAACCTGGTAATAAATAATTTACCCAGCTTGCATTAAACGTACCAACAGCATCAATTTTTTTGGTAACTCCTTTTAAATAGTCAAGCCCAAAACCTCCTTGTAAATTATGTGGCTTGCTCAATAAATTGTTATTTAAAACAAAGCTTAAACTATTAGCCTTAATATTTTGAGCTGTAGCAAAATCGTTGTAAAAAAAATGTAAACCAATGGTAGAAGGCTTTTTAGCCGACTGTTGTGCATAGATTGTATTAAAACAATTTATGCAAAAAAGTATGATAAGTAATTTTTTCATGTGTTGGT
>JAAFHG010000127.1 GCA_013297585.1 Chitinophagales bacterium | reverse complement strand
AATTATTTTGCCGTAATTAACAAAAAGAACTGCCATGAATAGCAGTTCTTTTTTACTAATTACTATTATTCAGCTTCTTTCTTCTTTTTAGCTGTTTTCGGTGTTAACATCAAAAACATTCTTTTACCTTCTAGTTTTGGTAAACTTTCCGGCTGACCGCTATCTGCTAAACGTTCTGCGAATTTCAAAAGTACTAACTCACCTCGTTCTTTAAACATGATAGCACGACCTTTAAATTGCACATAAGCCTTTACTTTGTTACCTTCTTTTAAAAACTTCTCAGCGTGTTTGGCTTTAAAATCAAAATCGTGGTCATCTGTGCCTGGCGTAAAGCGAACTTCTTTTACTTCACTTTGCTTAGCATTGGCTTTCATATCTTTTTCCTTACGCTTTTTCTCGTAAAGAAACTTTTTATAGTCAATTGCTTTACAAACTGGTGGGTCTGCATTAGGCGAAATTTCTACTAAATCTAATTCTAGTTGCTGCGCAATCTTTAAGGCTTCTTGTATTGGATAAATACCAACCGTCACGTTTTCGCCTACTAAACGCACTTGCAGTGCTCTGATACGTTCGTTAATACGATGTTCAGGTTCTGGTTGTCTGTTAAATCGTGGGTTAAACCTACCTGCCCCACCTTTAAATGGTAATGCCATTAAACTTATTTGGTTAAAAATTATTAAGCACAGTAAATGCTACAATGCTTACTTGGTTAGTTAATTATTGTAAAAGTATATTATTCTGCACTTCTACGCTCTAAAATTTCTTCTACAATATTTTTTATAAATTCATCTATGCTTTGTGATCCTGCATCGCCTTTACCTTGGCGGCGAATTGACAATCTATTTTCGTTTACTTCCTTCTCGCCTACAACCAACATATATGGTACACGGCTTAATTCTGCTTCACGAATCTTTTTGCCAATTTTTTCTTGCCTGTCATCAACTTCTACCCTAACACCAGCCTTAAGTAATTGTTTCATTACATCCTCTGCATAAGGCATAAATTTATCACTAATCGGCAATATTTTCACTTGCAAAGGCGATAGCCATACAGGGAATTTTCCTGCATAATGCTCTAGCAAAAAGCCAATAAAACGTTCGTGTGTACCTAGTGGTGCACGGTGAATAATTAAAGGTGTATCTGTAGAGTTATCTTTAGTGGTATATTCTAATTTGAATTTTCGTCCAGAATTAAAATCTACTTGGTTGGTAGCCAAGGTAAATTCTCTACCAATGATGCTCCAAATTTGAACGTCAATTTTGGGGCCATAAAATGCTGCTTCATCTTGTACTTCTATGAAAGGTGTACCTGTTTCTATCAATACTTTACGCACCATATCTTCGGTTTCTTTCCAAAGTTCAGGCTCGTTTACATATTTCTGACCCAATTTTTCTGGATTGTGCAAGCTTAAACGCATTACATATTTATCTACCCCAAAAATCTTGAAGTATTTTAAATACATATCATTTACAGCTTTAAACTCCTGAAAAAACTGTTCTTTATTACAATAAATATGCGCATCGTTCATGTGTAAGCAACGTACACGCATTAAGCCAAATAATTCACCACTTTGCTCGTAACGGTAGCAAGTACCATATTCTGCAATACGGTATGGCAAGTCACGATAGCTTTTAGGTTCAGCACCAAATATTTTGTGGTGATGCGGGCAGTTCATGGCTTTTAAATAGTATTTCTCACCATCCATTTCCATTGGAGGAAACATACTATCTGCATAATAAGGCAAGTGACCACTTGTGTGGTACAAACTCTCTTTCGCAATGTGCGGTGTTACTACACGCTTATAGCCACCAGCGCCTTCAGTTTCTTTTGCAAGTTTTTCTAACTCTTCAATAATGATTGTTCCGTTAGGCATCCACAAAGGCAACCCTTGGCCAACTTCATCATCCATTGTGTAAATGCCTAATTCTTTGCCCAATTTTCTGTGGTCACGTTTTTTTGCTTCTTCTAGCAACAATAAATACTCGTCTAACTCTTTTTGGTTAGGGAAAGTGATACCGTAAACACGCGTTAATTGTTTGTTTTTCTCATCGCCTTTCCAATAAGCACCTGCAATGCTCATTAGTTTAATGGCTTTAATAAAACCAGTATTTGGTATATGTGGCCCGCGGCATAAATCGGTAAAATCGCCTTGTGTATACAGAGTAATTTCGCCGTCAGTTAAGTTGCCTAATAAATCTAGTTTGTACTCATCACCTTTTTCTTCAAAATATTTTACAGCATCTGGTTTAGAAATTTCTTTACGAATAAAGAGACTGTTCTTTTTAGCCAATTCATTCATTTTCTTTTCTAAAATAGCCAAATCGTCATCAGATAATTTTCTATCACCTAAATCCATATCGTAATAGAAACCCTTTTCTAATGCTGGCCCAACCCAAAATTTTACACCCGGAAACATAGATTCTACTGCTTCTGCCATTAAATGTGCAGATGAATGCCAAAACGTATTTTTACCATCACTGTCATCCCACGTTACTAATTTTAACGATGCATCGACCGTTATTGGTCTTGAGGCATCCCAAACTTGTCCATTTACACTGGCTGCCAATACTTTTCTGGCAAGCCCTTCACTAATTGATTTTGCTACGTCTAATGCACTGACACCTTGCTCATATTGCCTTACTGCACCATCTGGAAAACTAATGTTAATCATATATTATAGCCGCTTAAAAATTGTTTAAGGATTGCAAATGTAACAAATGGTTATGTTAAAAATGAAGAAGGTTTTGTATCGCTAATTTACCTGTTTGTAATATTCTTTTTGTTTCAGAACACTAGGGCGGCTAATTTTAAATCCTAATCATATTATTAACATCTATGAAATTTGTAAAAGCATCTGTAATTGCATTATTTGCCTTGGTTGGTAATGCACAAATGAGTATGGCTCAAACGGCCACAACACCCACTTCAAAGTACGATCAGCACAAAGTTTTTAACCCATTGTTTTACACCACTAATGGTAATGAGTACCGTACTGCTGGTGGCGAACCTGGGGTAAAATATTGGCAAAACCGTGCAGATTATAAGTTAGCCGTAACTTTAGATACTGCTGAACATAAGGTATCTGGTAATGTAGAAATTACTTATACCAACAATAGCCCTGATAAACTACCATTTGTGTGGTTACAGTTAGACCAAAATATTTATCGTGAGGATTCGCGTTCACAAGCCACAAGTGTAGTTTCTGGTGGCAGATTTGCTAATAAAGCTTTTACACAAGGCGATGAAATTAAATCGGTTACTATAATACAAAATGGTAAGTCTGAAAAGGCAAATTTTATTATTACAGATACGCGTTTACAAATTCGCTTGAAAGATACGCTTAAAGCTAATGGCAGTAAGCTGTCTATCAAAATAGAATACGCATTTACTGTGCCAGAATATGGTACGGATCGTTTAGGTAGATTAAATACCAAAAATGGCTGGATTTATGAACTTGCACAGTGGTATCCTCGCATGGAAGTTTATGATGATATTTTAGGTTGGAATAACATCCCATATTTGGGTAGCTCTGAGTTTTATTTAGAATATGGCGACTTTGAATACAGTATTACAGCACCGGCTAACTTAGTTGTAGTTGGTTCTGGCGAATTAGTTAATCCGACCGAAGTACTTACTGCATCTACCATTGCTAAATTGGCTAAAGCGGCTTCAAGCCCAAGCACTGTAATGATTAAAGATTCTAGCGAGATTAACAGCACGTCATTTTACCCAAAAAAAGCCAATTTAACTTGGAAGTTTAAATGCATTAATGCTAGAGATATTGCTTGGGCTGCTTCTCGTGCATTTATTTGGGATGCTGCAAAAATTGAGTTGAAAAGTGGTAAAAAATGCTTAGCACAATCTGTTTACCCAATTGAAAGTAAAGGCAACAATGCTTGGGGCAGAAGTACAGAATATGTAAAACATAGCATTGAATTAAGTTCTAGATGGTACGAATACACCTACCCTGTAGCAACAAACGTTGCAGGTATTGTAGGCGGTATGGAATATCCTGGTATTGTTTTTTGTGGTCACAATGCTACAAAAGGTGGTTTGTGGGGCGTTACAAATCATGAGTTTGGGCACAACTGGTTTCCTATGATTGTAGGTAGCAACGAACGTAAATATGCTTGGATGGATGAAGGGTTTAATACATTCATTAACGACTTTGACACCGATGATTTTAATAAAGGTGAATATGCTGAAACACAGAATGTTCAACGTATAGCAAAAGCGATGTTTAATCCCAATGCTGATGCGATTATGAATACACCAGATGTTATTCAAAACGGCTATTTAGGTTTTGCTGCTTATAATAAACCAGCATTAGGTTTACACATTCTACGTGACCAAATTTTAGGTGCTGATAGATTTGACTATGCTTTTAAAACTTACATTAAACGTTGGGCATTTAAACATCCAACACCTTGGGATTTCTTCCGTACTATGGAAAATGTAGGCGGTGAAGATTTAAGTTGGTTCTTTAAAGCATGGTTTATGACCGATTGGAAATTAGACCAAGGCGTTAAAGACGTAAAATACGTAAGTGGTGATGTTACAAAAGGTGCATTAATTACCATTGAAAATTTAGAAGAAATGGCTTTGCCAGTTGTTATTGCCATTAAAGAAGCCAATGGCAAAACGGATACTGTAAAATTACCTGCCGAAATTTGGCAGCGTGGGGGCAAATGGACATTCAAATATCGGTCAACTTCTAAGTTGGTAAATATAACAATTGATCCTAAAGCACAATTTCCTGATATTAACACCAGCAACAACACTTGGACGGGTATAACTGCAAAAGCTGTACCAGCAGGTGTTACAGCCAATACGGTAATTGAAAATTACTTAAAAGCAATTGGTGGTTCAGATAAGGTTAAAGCCATTAAAGATGTGAGTGTAACATCGGTTGGTACAGTACAAGGTATAGAAGTAATACAGGTTTTAAAACAAGTAATGCCAGATAAATTGTTTCAAGAAGTAAGTGTGCCAGCTATGAATATGGTACCTATGAAATTTGTAATGAATGGCGATAGCTTAAGTATGAAGCAAAATGGTCAATCTGTACCATTGCCAGCAGCAGCTAAAGAAGGTCTTTTAACAAGTATGCAATTTATTCCTGAAAGTAATTTAGGTAGTGCCACTGTAACACTTGCGCCTATGCTTGAGGCTATAGGTGATGTACAAACATATGTGCTAACTATTGTACTTGCATCAGGTTCTAAAATCACGGCTTACTACGACGAAACAACTGGTTTAAAAATTAAAGAAACCACTGCATCGGGTACATCAGAAATTAGTAATTATCAAGTAGTAAACGGTATAAAAATTCCATTTACTAAAAAAGCTGAAATGGGTGGGCAGTTAATTGAATTTAAGATTAAAGAGGCTAAAATAAATAGCGGTCTTTTAGACGCAGATTTTAAATAAAGTGAACAAATTGCTTCGACAAGTTAAAAAGGGGTTATCTCATTTATTTGAGACAGCCCCTTTTTTAGATTGTCGGTTTTTACTTTTTATTGTTAATGCGATTATTAGAGGAAATACTTTACTATAATAGTGCCTATTTAATACTTGTACATTTTGCTACATAATCATTAAAGGCATAATTTAGTATATTTGTAAAAATTATTAGATAACTGTTATTAATGTTGTAAACCTATTTTAGGACATAGCAATTTATACAATAAAAAAGCCCTGTAACTTCTTTGTTACAAGGCTTTTTATCTATTGAATATCGTGTAATTACTTACTACTATCGCTTATTACTTGCGTACCAACTTCTGGCACTGCAACTTTTGCTGGTTGCGTGTATTGCTTTTCCATTTGGTCTAATGCTTGCAAATAGCTTTCTGCCATGCGTTTTTCTTCACTCATGTTTTCAGCATTTTGGCCATCTAAACTATTGTAATACTTAATTTGTTGTTGCAAATCTTTCTTTACAGATTCAGACACTTTCTTAATCAATGCTTTATCCTCAGCCATGTAACAAGCATTTAAGAACATTAAACTGTACCTATTATGCGTATTACCACGGCTTACCATGCCATAAGCAAAGTTTTCTTCTAGCATACTTTTATCCACTTTATTTAGCACTTTACGGGCTTCTTCTTTTCTGCCTTTTGCTGCTAAATAACTAGCTAATTCGCCATAAGCTGTACGAATTGAATTCAAATGACGACGATTTTCTTCATCGTAATACACACCTTTTAAGTCTGCATTACCAAAAGCAAATTTGTTCATCATTTTATCCAAAGCCCAATCTGCATTAAACTCATCATTTTCTACAGGTACTAAACGGTAGCTTAAACCATCTTTACGCAAATATTTACCAAAACCTAACTCACCATAAGGCGATGTAAAATAGATAGGGCGTTTCCATTTATTAGCTGCAATAATATTTAACACCGCAAGGTCGTTTTTCATTAAAGCACCTTTTGGAATCTCAAATTGCAACTCACTCACTACGCTATCTGCTGGGTTTACGGTTTTATTAGCCAATACAACAGCTTTATCAACCGGTACAGATACTTTTCTAACAGGGAAAGTTGGTTCAGCATTACCATCGCCTTGGTCTTCTGCACCTACTTTACCACCAACATAATTCTTCATCATATCGAACAAGTCGTAGAACTTAGTTTCTGGTATGGCAGGATTTGGTTTGTAACGGATATAGTTCATTTTAGAACCTTCAATTTGGTCAGCACTCCAAATCACATCTATTGAATCACTCTCATTTACTTTATAACGTAACTGATTAATATACCAATCGATACCTAATAAACTATTATTAATTACACGCACATCTTTTCTAATACCTTCAACTTCCTGTGCATACCATAATGGGTAAGTATCATTATCGCCAAAAGACATTAAAATGGCATTTGGTGCACAGCTTTCTAGGTAATCTTTGGCTAAATCTCTTGCCAATACTTTCTTGCTTCTATCGTGGTCATCCCACTCTTGTTGCGCCATAAGAACTGGTACAGCAAGTAAACACAAAACAGTTGCAATTGAAGCTGCGGTAGTTTGAGAAACTGCTTTGGCAATCCAATCTCTTACTTTCAATACACCAATACCTATCCACACGGCAAAAGCATAGAAACTACCTACATAAGCATAGTCACGCTCACGTGGCTGATAACCTGCTTGGTTTAAGTAAATAACAATAGCAAAACCTGTGAAGAAGAATAATAAGAAATTCACAAATGCATCGTCGCCTTTTTGCTTAAATTGATAGAACAAACCAATTAAACCTAAAATGAAAGGCAATAAGAATAGTTTGTTGTGCGCTTTATTATTCTTAATACTATCAGGTAATGAACTTTGATCACCGTATAAAATACTATCAATAAAACCAATACCGGTAATCCAGTTACCATCACGAACATTACCAGCAAACAAGCCTTGTACATCATCTTGCTTTCCTGAGAAATTCCACATAAAGTAGCGGAAATACATCCAATAAAATTGATAACTAACGAGAAACTTGATATTATCAACTTGATTAGGCGATCGTTCGTAGGTACCATCTTTGTTTTTGTTGATACCTAATAAATAGCCATAATAATCAGCATGATTTTGGTCGTTACTAGCATCCCAAACACGAGGGAAAACCAGTTTATCTTCTGGCATATACACATAGCCAAAATCTTTACCAATTTCAATGTATTTGTCTTTACCTTTTTGGTATTTCATAGCACCTTGCTTGTAATTAGCAGGTTGTGCTGTAAACTTTTGGCCATACACTAAAGGAAAATCACCGTATTGTTCACGACCTAAATAGCCCACCAAACTCATTGGATTATCTACATTGTACATATCTACTACAGGGTCTGCACTACTACGAATCATGGTAGTTAAATACGTGCTGTAGCCTAATAACATAAACGATAAGCACCATAAAGATAGGCGCCAATAAGCCCAACCTTTTTTTGTTGCAAAACGCAAACCAGCCCAAATTAATACCGCTAATAGTATAAAGAAGAACGTAAATCCGCTAAAAAATGGTAAGCCAAAGCTGTTAACAAATGTTCTATCAAAAGCACCTGCCAAACCAATGGTACTTTGAATGACAGCCACTTGAACAATACCTGTAATTACACAACCTATTATGAAGAAAATATACACACCACCATACAAAGCCTTTTTAGCTTTATTAAGTCCTTCTACAAAATATAAAAAGCCAAAAGCAGCTAAAGCACCTAAAATTACTAAGCCTGCATAAGTTGCATCTGATGGTATACCACGCTCTTCACTTACTTCTTTTTGAGCCAAATACAAACCACCAATAAAACCAACGGCAGCACCTATAGCTAGTAAAATTAAAAACCATTTGCGTATAACTGCATAGTTAAAACTTGCTTGCTTTTTGTAATAATACACCATTACAATAGCAGGAATGGTTAATAAGTTTAACAAATGCACACCTATAGATAAGCCCATCAAAAAGAAAATCAACACAATCCATTTATCAGCACCAGGTTTATCGGCTTCGTGTTCCCATTTTAAAATAGCCCAAAATACAATTGCAGTAAAAAAAGAACTCATTGCGTACACCTCACCTTCTACAGCGCTGTACCAAAAGCTATCGCTAAATGTATAAGCCAAAGCACCAACTACACCTGCACCCATAATGCTCCAGATTTGGTAGCCAGTCATGTTTGCAGTAACATCTACTTTTACTATTCGGCGAGCAAAGTGTGTAATGGTCCAAAACAAAAACAAAATGGTAAAACCACTAGCCAAAGCACTCATGATGTTTACGGCTTTTGCGGCTGTATTTGGGTCATCACCAAATAACACAATAAAAATTCTACCTAATAGTACAAATAAAGGTGCCCCCGGTGGGTGAGGAATTTGCACTTTAAAACAGCTACTTACAAATTCACCACAATCCCAAAAACTGCCACCAGCTTCGGATGTTAAAATGTAAACAGTACAAGCTAATAAACATACAGCCCAACCAACGAGGTTGTTAATCTTGGTAAAGTTCATTCGTTATTTTTTTAAAGACGTTCGCAAACATAGTTGATTGGGTGGAAAAACTGAAATGCAGTTTGCACTAAGTGAAAGGTACTTGTAGAAAAATGAAATATTAACCCGTTGGCGGAGTTATTTATTAAAATTATTGGGACAAAAGATGTCGTGCAGTTGTCATAGTTAGTGACGAAACTTTCTAAAACAATATGCACAACATCCGTACAAATTTCATCAAAATACTTG
>JAAFHG010000164.1 GCA_013297585.1 Chitinophagales bacterium | reverse complement strand
TTTCATAAAAAATATTGCTATGAGTTTAAGCATTAGTAGATTAAAATACGCCAACATGTACGGCCCAACAACTGGTGATAAAGTGCGATTGGGCGATACTGAATTGTTGATAGAAATTGAAAAAGACTATACCGTTTATGGTGATGAAGCCAAGTTTGGTGGTGGCAAACCATACGCGATGGTATGGCGCAAAGTGTTAGAGCCACAAGGGCTGAAGGGGTTTTGGATTTTGTGATTACGAGTGTGATGATTATTGATCACTGGGGCATTGTGAAGGCAGATATTGGTATAAAAGATGGTAAAATTGTAGGCATTGGTAAGGCTGGAAATCCTGATACCATGGATGGCATAACGCCTAATATGATTATTGGTGCAAGCACAGAAGTGCATGGTGGTGCGGGTTTGATAGCAACGGCTGGCGGTATTGATACGCACATTCACTTTATTTGCCCACAACAAATAGATCATGCATTGTTTAGTGGCATTACAACCATGATTGGTGGTGGTACCGGCCCTGCTGATGGCACAAACGCAACTACCGTAACGCCTGGTGCTTGGAATATTCAAAAAATGTTGGAAGCAGCAGAAGGTTACCCAATGAATCTTGGCTTTTTTGGTAAAGGCAATTGCGCAAGCTTAGAACCTTTGGAAGAACAAATAGAAGCAGGTGCTTTGGGCTTGAAGATTCATGAAGATTGGGGCAGCACAACGGCTGTAATTGATGCATCGTTGACAATTGCTGATAAACACGATATTCAAATTGCGATACATACAGACACTTTAAATGAAGGTGGTTTTTTAGAAGATACCATTAATGCTATCAATGGCCGTGTGATACATACGTTTCATACTGAAGGTGCAGGTGGTGGTCACGCACCAGATATTATCAAAGCAGCCATGTATCCTAATGTGTTGCCATCATCAACCAACCCTACAAGGCCTTATACGGTTAATACGATAGATGAACATTTAGACATGTTAATGGTGTGCCATCACTTAGATAAAAATGTGCCTGAAGATGTATCGTTTGCAGATAGTCGCATTCGCCCTGAAACCATTGCGGCTGAAGATATACTGCATGATATGGGTGTGTTTAGTATGATGAGTAGTGATTCTCAAGCAATGGGTCGTGTGGCAGAAGTGATTACAAGAACTTGGCAAACTGCCCACAAAATGAAAGTGCAACGTGGTGCTTTGGCAGAAGATGCTGGCACTGGTAATGATAATTTTCGAGTGAAAAGATATGTGAGTAAGTATACGATTAACCCTGCTATTTCGCACGGTATTAGTGAATATGTAGGCAGTATTGAAGCTGGAAAATTGGCTGATATTGTGCTATGGAAACCTGCGATGTTTGGAGTAAAACCTGAAATGATGATTAAAGGTGGAATGATTATCGCTGCAAGAATGGGTGACCCAAATGCTTCCATACCAACACCTCAGCCTGTTATATATCGTCACATGTTTGGTGCTGCTGGCAAGGCTTTGTACAGCACTTGTGCAACTTTCGTTTCTAAATTATCGCTTGAAAAAAATGTGGTGCAAGGTTATGGTTTGCAGAAGATGATTTTGCCCGTAAAAAACTGTAGAAATATCGGCAAAAAGGATTTGATACACAACGATGCTACACCGCAAATTGATGTAAATCCTGAAAACTATGAGGTAAAAGTAGATGGTGTTGCCATCACTTGCGAACCCATGAAAGAATTGCCATTAACGCAGCGATATTTTTTATTTTAATTTTTTACCACAACGTCACATCGACACAGTGTAACACAACGTTGTGTATCGTGTTGTCGTTATGTCGTTGTGGTTATTTTATAACGTATGATCATTCAGCAAAAAGTTGGCAATTTAAATTCATATACAGTCGGTGCTAAAACCATTGATTGGCTTGTATTGCATTGGTTTGAAACCAATAAACGTATTCAACGTAAAACAACAAATGCAGGGGTTGAAATTGCATTAAAATTTTTACAAGAAAATCCTGCGTTAACACAAGGTGATATTTTGTATGAAGATGCTGAAACTATTATTGCAGTTGAAGTATTGCCTTGCGAATGCTTGGTAATTGCACCAAAAAATATGTTTGAAATGGCTAGCATTTGCTACGAAATTGGCAACAAACATTTGCCTTTGTTTTATGAGAATGATGAATTACTGATTCCGTTTGAGCAGCCATTATATAAGCTATTAACGGCTCAAGGTTATGAGGTGAAACAGCAACAACGTAAGTTGTTACAACCTTTAAAAACAACCGTTTCGCCACATGGCAGTAATAGCGAAACACTTTTTTCAAAAATTATGAAACTCACAGCCTACCCAACCCTTCCAAAGGAAGGGCTTTAAAACCTTAAATTCAAGATTGATGAGTAATAACAAAGTCACTTTGAATGCTGAACAAATCCCCCTTTTGGGGGGCGGGGGGGCTCTTCTTTCCTTACTACATCTCACAGACCCAACTTTGCCTATTGGTGGATTTTCGCATTCGGCAGGTTTGGAAACTTATGTGCAGCAAGGCTTGGTAAAAGATACAGCAAGTGCCAAAGAATTTGTAGTTCAAATGCTATCGCAAAATTTACGCTTTACGGATGCTGCTTTTGTATCATTAGCTTATGAAGCTGCGAGTACTAATGATTTACAAAAAATACTGTTGTTAGATGATGAATGTACGGCTGTAAAACTGCCAAAGGAAATGCGTGTAGCAAGTAACAAATTGGGTTTGCGGCTAATGAAGATATTTCAACCAATGACCGATAACCAATTATTGAATAATTATGCGTTGGCTATAAAAAATCAAGATGCGTTAGGGCATTATTGTATTGCTTTTGGTTTGTACGGTTATGCTGTGAGTATTTCAAAAGCTGATGCTTTATATGGATTTTATTACAATGCTGCTGTAGGTTTTGTAACTAATGCGGTAAAATTAGTACCACTAAGTCAGCAAAGTGGGCAGCAAATTCTATTTTCTATTCATGGTTTAATTAGTGAATTGGTAGCGCAAACTTTAGAACCTGATGAAGATTTGATAGGCTTGTGTTGCTCGGGGTTTGATATTAAAAGTATGCAGCACGAAAGGTTGTATTCGAGATTGTATATGAGCTAAAAATAAGGTTTCACGCAAAGCACACAAAGAAGACAAAGTTCGCAACGTTAGTCATATAAGTCATTAACATTCCTTTGTGTACATTGTATCCTTGGTTTCTTTGTGTGAGAAAAAGAAAAAATGGAAAGAAAATACATAAAAATTGGTGTTGCAGGGCCTGTTGGTTCGGGCAAAACGGCTTTGATAGAAAGGCTGAGTCGCAAGCTGGCAAGGGATTATAGCCTTGGTGTAATTACGAATGACATTTACACAAAAGAAGATGCTGAGTTTTTAACGCAGAACAGCTTGTTGCCAAAAGAACGCATTATTGGTGTTGAAACTGGTGGTTGTCCTCACACGGCGATTCGTGAAGATGCGAGTATGAATTTAGAAGCGGTAGAAGAAATGGCGAACCGATTTGAAGATATTGAAATCATATTTATAGAAAGCGGTGGTGATAATTTGTCTGCAACATTTAGTCCTGATTTGGCTGATGTGACCATTTTTGTAATTGATGTAGCAGAAGGCGATAAAATTCCTAGAAAAGGGGGGCCTGGTATTACAAGAAGTGATTTGCTAGTGATTAATAAAATTGATTTGGCACCTTATGTTAATGCTGATTTGGGCGTGATGGAACGAGATGCAAGAAAGATGCGTAATGGCAATCCATTTGTGTTTACCAATTTAATGACTTTGCAGGGTCTAGATAGTGTGATTGGTTGGATACAGAAATATGCTTTGTTAGAAGAAGTGGAAGAACCAACATTGTGGCGATAATAATTTGAGATTAATCATTTGAAATTTGATATTGATTGAAGGCAAAATTGCACATACAAACTATTTTAAGTGAAGGCAATACCAAGCTTGGTAACTGTTATTTTTCGCCACCGTTTAAAGTGATGAATATTACAGAAGATAAGCGTGGTAGGGATTTGCACTTGATGCTGATGAATTCTTCACCTGGTGTTTTAGATGATGATGATTATGAAATGCTGATTGAAGTGGTTGAAAATGGCTCGTTGCAATTGCATACACAATCGTACCAAAGACTATTTAATATGCAAAACGGTGCAGTACAAAAAATGACGGTTAAGTTGCAAAATGGTGCATCGTTTTGTTATTTACCACATCCTTCTGTGCCACATGAGAAATCGAGTTTTGTGGCTAAGAACAATATTTATCTAAAGGATAGTTGTAGCTTGGTTTGGGGTGAAATTTTAACCTGTGGTAGAAAGTTAAATGGTGAGGTATTTGCCTTTTCGAAGTATCATAGTATCACCAATATTTTTCTGAATCAAAAGCTTATTGTTAAGGAAAATTTATTGATGCAACCTTCATTGTTAAGCCCGAATTTAATGGGGCAAATGGAAGGATTTACACATCAGGCTAGTTTGGTTTTGTACAATGAAAGCATTGATATGACTGTATTCTGCGATGCTATTTACGAGCATTTAAGTTTACAAGAAGGAATAGAATTTGGTGTTTCTTCTTTGCAAAAAAATGGCTTGGTTCTAAGATTATTAGGTTATAAAGCTGAACAATTATACGATTGTTTGAAGTCTACGGCTGCCATGTTTCAAACTCAAACATTGTTGCATGGATGCTAGTATTCTACTGATAATTATTAGCCTTACTTGTCTGCATATTTGCACAGGGCCAGATCATTATTTGCCTTTTATTGCCTTATCAAAATCCCGTAATTGGTCTGTTGGCAAAACCATTTTTTGGACAACTTTATGTGGCATTGGTCATATTGCTAGTTCTGTGATAATTAGTGCTATTGTGATGGCTTTAGGTTGGGGCATTTCTAAAATCTCTTGGCTGGAAAAATTGAGAGGTAATCTAGCGGGTTGGGCTTTATTGCTGCTAGGCTTGTGTTATATGATTTGGGGCTTTTGGCAAATTAAAAAAGACAAAACTCATAAGCATTTTGAAGCTAGCGATGATGGCAATATGTATGTATTTGAACACAACCATGGCGAAGCAACTGGACCAAAACAAAAGCATTTGGTAACGCCTTGGGTCATGTTTATCATTTTTGCGTTAGCACCAAACGAACCGATGATTCCATTGTTGTCAGTATTAGCGATTGGTGGTGATATTTGGTCAGTTGTAGATTTTGTAGCTGTGTACGTTGTAGCAACTATTGCAGCAATGTTATTGATGGTGCTGCTTGGTTTTTATGGCTTATCGTTTTTCAAAATTAATTGGCTTGAAAAATATGTGCAGCCTATTAGTGGCTTGACGCTTTTGCTATGCGGTGCAACTATGTTATTTATGAAGTGATAGTTCTGCCTGTTGGTAAGCCAATATTCTTTTCCCTGATAATTTCTGCAGCAATACTTACGGCGATTTCTTTGGTTGTTTTACTGTAAATGTTCAGGCCAACTGGTGTAAAAACTTTATTCAACTTTTCTGCTGCAATATCTTCTGCTTCTAGCTCTGCAAATAATTGTTTCACTTTATTGCTACTACCAAGCATACCTAAATATTTAAATTGTTGATGAACCAGTTGCTGTAAAATTAGTTTATCTGTTCTGTAACCAACCGTCATAATTACTACATAATCTCTTTCGCAATTGCTAAATAATGAGCCAATGTTGTTATAATCTACAAGGTGTTTTTCATTCGCAAAATGATTATCTGTAATAGTGTTTAGCTCGTTTCTATCGTCGTATAAATGTACATAAAAATCTAAAAATCGCATCATTTCTGATAAAGCTAAACCTACGTGACCACCACCAATAATATGCACTACAGGTTGTTGATTGGTCCATTCACCATACCACCAGTTTTCTTCTGATGCTTGATGAAAGCTAAGCCAGTTCTCTTTTTTAGAGTCTTGTACCAATGCAATGCCTTCATGTGATAGCTTAATAATTTGCTGTTGGTTGGTTTGAATACTTTGCAGAATAGCTGCAACTATTGGCGCTGATGAAGTATTTAGCGGTACAAAAGCAACTATTTGCATACCTGAGCAAATCATACCAGATTGCTCGCTGTGTTGCTTATCGTGGTATTGCCAAATGAGTTCTGTTGTATTTGTATTTTTTTGTAGGAAATGCTTGGCTTTTTCTACCAATTTAAATTCCATAATGCCGCCACCAATGGTGCCATAAAAACTGCCATCAGCCGCAACAGCCATTTTAAAGCCTTCTCGCCCTGGCGAACTGCCCTCGCTTTGTAATACATACAGCAACATCACCTGTAACGAGGCGTTGAGTTTATCTTGTATGAATTGCCAAACCTGCATACTGCTTTTATTAAACCACAACGACACATCGGTTCAGCGTTTCACAACGTTATTTTAGAATGATATTTACGTTGTGCTGTCGAATTTATCGTTGTGACGTTGTGGTTTTGCTTTAAGCTTTCTTTCTGTTTTCTAATATTTTCTTAAACGAGCGACCACGAATTTCTTCCATGGTTAAGCCTGTTGCCAACACTTCATCTTCAGTTATAGCACCGCTATTTAAAGCTCGTAAAAAGTAGTTCAGTAAACCTTGACCAGTAGCTGCATCGTCAAATACATCGCCTATCAAAGTTGCTCTCGCAGCCTTATCTACAAAGGTTTTCAAGCGCTCAACGGCATCGTCGTAGCTTTCTAAAAAGAAGGCAAAAACCGCTGCATAACGCATAGGAAACTGTGCAGGATTCAAATCCCAACCTTGGTAAAAACCGTTCCACAACGAATGACGAATATGGTCGTAACCTTTTTTCCATGCTCTATGAACTGTGTCTCTATTTTCTTTCAATTGCTGTTCTGTAAGGTTGTCGCCTCTGTGTGGGCCAATAGGCATCGTATTCGTAGCTCCATCGCTTAGCCAAATACCAGTATGAGCCAAAGCCACTTTGGTCATATGGTGTGCAAAGTCGCAAACTGGATGATCCATTTCTTGATACTTAGCGGTAATGCTGCAAGATGCAGTGTAATCGTACGTGCCAAAGTGCATGGCAATACAACGGCCTTTACTAGCTTTTACAAATTTGTACAATGGATTGGTGCCATCAATGGCCATTACAGCTTGCGTGGTTTCAACCATCATTTCCATTTTTAAACTACCACTTGCAAGGCCTAATTCTTCTTCTAAAATTTCAAAGAAATCTACTAGCGTTGTTACCTGTTCTGGTATGGTTACTTTGGGCAACATTACGATGAAGTTGTCAGGTAATTTTCCACCACTTGCTTTTACCAAAGTGCTTACAAATAAATCCAACGTACGCAAGCCACGTTCTTTCATTTCTTCGGTAAATGGTTTAATACGAATACCTATAAATGGTGGCAAACTCTTTTGCACCATACCTTTCGCCACTTCTGTTGCAGTTTCTATAGCCGTTGCATCTTCTTCTTCATTACTTCTATTGCCATAGCCATCTTCAAAATCAATCCTAAAATCTTCAATAGCTTCGGTTTGCAATTTGGCTATCACTTTATGATACACTTCATAGCTTAATCTCGCAGGATGTTTCTTTTTTTCTGCTAATGGCAACGCTTCGTATGCTGCTTTAATGGCTTCAACACTTTGCGTAGC
>JAAFHG010000271.1 GCA_013297585.1 Chitinophagales bacterium | reverse complement strand
CCATATTGCAACTTACGCCTGCTACTAGCGAGCCGCCCTCTGGGTAAAATTGTAAGCGGTATGCTTCTTTTTCTACTGTTGTTTTTCCTTTTAAAATACTTGTTTTGGTGGCTTCGGTATTGGCTTTGCTGCCTACTTTAATTTCTCTATCGTATACAAAATTTACTTCAAAGTTGCGCATCCAGTTAGTATACGCTCTTATGTGGTATATGCCAGGGCTTAAACTATCTGTTAGTTTAAAATCGCCATTAGCAATGCCATTTTCTAGGCGAGATACGTTTCTAAAAACTACCGATGCATCTGGCGCTATTAACTCTACATACAAGTTGTTGCTGGTGTAAATAGGGTAATTGGTTTGCCCATTTAGTAAATATGCTTTATACCAAATATCATCGCCAAGTACATAATACTCTCTATCTATATGCAAGTACACTTTTTCAAAAAAAAGTTTTAATGCTTTGTTGCTATTGCTTTGCTGTGCATTTACGCTGGCAAGCGTTATAAAAATTAGAATAAGGGGTAAAGCCGAGGCGATTTTTTTTTTCATGTAGCAAAAAATATGGTAAAATAAATTGTAAACAGATCAATTATATGTCAATATTAAGTGTACTTTAAAGTAAAATACAGAAATAGAAAAAATCTTTTCCAACAGGATGCAACAGGATAGTTGTTAATAAACGTTAAACTAATATTGTGTCGCAAACGATTGCTGATTTGTTGTTTAAATGCCTCCAATTGTTTTGTAAGTGTTTAATATACACTTAATTAGTTAACAAATTTTTGCTGTCATGAAAATTTTTTGCTGCCCAAAAAGCCATCACAATACGTTCAATCCTCTACACATATACACAATAGTAAGTTATCATAAAGCAGTGGTTAAGTGCCAATATTGGGTTTAAAGCAGCTGTTTTGTTTTGTAATATTAGATTTTAGAACATTATATTTTTTGCCATGAATGCATTGTTAAAAAGCGTCTTATTTTTTGCGGTAACATTATCAACCATCTCTAGCTGTAGAAAAAAAGCTTTTGATGAGTACTATAACAGGCCAGATACATTAGCAGCACCCATTTACCAACAATTACAAGCAAAAGGTAACTTCAAGCATTTAATTGCTTGTATATATAAAGATATTCTTTCAGCAGCGGGCTATTGGACATTTTTTGCACCTAATGATGCTGCATTTGAGAAATTTTTTACCGAAAGAGGTATTACTAGTATTGGCCAGTTAGACTCTAGTACTGCAAGGCAAATAATAAGTTATAGCTTAGCTTACAATGCATTTGCTAAAGATAGATTAGACGATTATCAATCGAATGTGGGTTACTTGCCAAGCCAAGGTTTTAGAAGAAGAACCGCCAATTATTTAGGATTTTACGACGATACAACTTTTGCGGGTCAAAAAGTAAAAGCACTGGCTAATAACAGAAATGGTAGCTTTATACTGGGCGATAATAACAATAAACACATACCTTATTTTTTAGATAATTTTATGGCTGCAAGAGGGCTTACATCTGCAGATTACAATTATTTTTACCCAAACAGCAATTATACAGGGTTTAATGTGGCAGGTGCTTCGGTTGTTACGGCCGATATTTTTGCAGAAAATGGCTATATACACGAGGTAGATAAAGTGATTTTGCCACTTAAAAATATTGATGAATACCTAACATCAAAAAGTGCATATAGCGAGTTTAAAAAGTTGTTTGATAAGTACATGGTATCATTTGTACAAAATGTATCGGCAACAGATCGTTACAAAAACATTACTGGTTTAAACGACTTAATTTTCATAAAAAATTACAATCCTGCCTTAGGGTTTTCGTTAAATAACGAAAACTACTTAAAACTTACCGATAATGATGGCCAAACAAATTCCTGGACTTTGTTTGCACCTACTAATAGTGCTTTTATACGATATAGAGATTCTGTTTTGCTAGAAAACTATCCAAGTTTAGATGTTGTACCACAGCAAATTGTAATTGACTTTTTAAATGCGCACATGTTTCAAAATGCAGTTTGGCCAAGCAAGTTTACATCTAGCAGCAATGTACAGGCAGAGCCAGCAAGGTTTAACCCAATAAGCGATGTTGTAGATAAGCAAATACTAAGTAACGGTAACTTTTATGGCACAAGTAAAGTACAAGCTGCCAATGTGTTTAGTACGGTTTATGGTAAGCCATACTTAGATCCCAATTATTTATTAATGACAAGGGCACTAGACCAAACACTACGCTACAATATTACCGTACCAACTTTGCGGTACACCATTTTTATGATGTCGGATAGATTGTTACGTGCTAAAGGTTTTGATTTTAATTCTAACCAAAATGCGTGGCAGTACACAATACCAGGCACTACTAATACTACCATTGGTAATGCTGCAAGAGATAGATTGCAAAGAGTACTGGCTACCCATATTGTACCTACCAATAACGACGAAATGGCTAACTTATCTGGCAATGGTATTATTGAAACCATTAATGGTGAGTATATTAAATGGAATGGCGGAAAGCTAAGCGCATCTGGTTCTACAAGAACTTATGCAGTAACCCCGGGTGGCAATTTTGTAGTAACCGCAGGTAGCTCAAAAACTGCCGTAAATGGTAGAGTGTACTATTCTGATAGCCTACTAGAATATACAGATACTTTAATAGGTGCAACCATTAGGCAATTGGGTGCAGCTCCTACATCGCCTTTTAATTCTTTTTTTAGATACCTTTCTAGTTCTTACATCTATACTGCTGCAACTGGTGCTATGACGGGTGTTGAATTGGGCGTTTTTTACACCGTATTTATACCTGATAATACAGCAATAGCCGCCGCTGCCGCCGCGGGTATATTGCCAAGAAATGCTAATGGTACACCAAACTTTGCGCCTACTACAAAAGCTGCACAAGACTCGGTGGTTAGCTTTATAAGACACCATTTTATAGACAAAAATACATTGGTAACAGATGGTAAAAAACCAACAGGAACTTATACTACGTTGTACAAAAGCCCTACTGGCGATGCGGGACAAATAACAGTACTAACCAATGCACCTGGCGTGCTACGATTACAAGATAAATCTACTAGACAACGAATAGTAAATGTAGTACTAGGAAATAGTAACAACCTTGCTAATAGATGCGTGATACACTTGGTAGACAATTACTTAGAGTATTAAGTACTGGTAAAATTTTTAGACACAAACTTTATAAATAAGGGTATGAAAAATAAACTACAATATTTACTGCTTGTTCTGCTGCCACTAGTTTTGCTAAGCAGTATTGCAACTTTTGCACAAGATGCCACAGAGGTGCCAAAGTTGATTATTAGAGGTAAGGTTACCGATAAAAAAGATAACTCTGCTATTGCACATGTGTCTATTACAGAGGTTGATGCCGATGGCCGTGTAGTACGTGGTGTAAACAGCGATATTGATGGTAATTACGCTTTAAAAATTACAAACCCTAAAGATAAAATTTCGTTTTCTTATATAGGTTATAAAACTACATTAGAAGATATTAAAGGAAGAACAACTATTAATATAAAGCTAGAATCGGCAAATGGCGATTTAAACGAGGTGGTTGTTGTATCTGGTCCTAAAACAAACAATGGTAATCTTAATATATCTGATAGAGACTTAACCACTGCTTCTGCTAAGGTAAATGCTAAAGACTTAGAAGAGCTTGGTTCTGTAAGTATTGATCAGGCATTGCAAGGTCGTATGTCTGGTGTAGATATTACAGCATCTTCTGGCGACCCTGGCGCACCGCTATCTATTAAAATTAGAGGTACATCATCTATTAATGCAGGTACTAATCCATTAATAGTAGTTGATGGCTTACCTTACGAAACACAAATTCCTGCCGACTTTAACTTTGGTACTGCCGACGATCAAGGGTATGCACAACTATTAAACATTGCCCCTTCTGATATTAAAGAAATTGTAGTACTAAAAGATGCCGCTGCAACTGCTATGTGGGGTGCTAGAGGCGCAAGTGGTGTATTGTTAATTACTACTAAAAGGGGTGGCCTTGGTAAGCCAGTATTAAGCTATACAGCAAGAGAAATCTTATCTAAACAACCACGTCCTATTCCTTTATTAAATGGTAACCAATATTCAAACCTTATTCCCGAGGCATTTATGAATAGAAATGGTACACCATTAAATACATTAACCATTAAAGAATTTGCTTACGATATTAACGATCCTTACAACTATTACAACTACAGCCAAAATACCGATTGGCTAGCTGCTATTACAAGAACTGGCTACACCCACGACCATAATATTTCTATGACTGGTGGTGGCGAAAAAGCAAGATATTTTGCTTCTCTTGGTTACTTAAACCAAACTGGTACCACAATAGGTACTAGTCTTAGCCGTATTACTACACGTATTAATTTAGATTATGTAGTATCTGATAGAATTAAGTTTAGAACAGATTTTTCGTACACTTACTCTAACAATCCTAGAAGTTATTTTCCTGGTGGGGCGGCTAGAGAATTGCGAAACGTGGCCTTAAACAAAATGCCAAATATGAGCATTTATGAGTTTAACGAACAAGGTGTACAAACGCCAAACTATTTTTCTCCAGCACAAAACATACAAGGTCAGTACCCTAATACGTACAACCCTGTAGCATTTGCCAATAGTGCTACAAACCGAGTAATAAGCAACCGTATTACACCAACGTTTAATGTTCAGTACGATATTATTCCAAAAGTATTAGTAGCTACGGCAGATGTACGTTTTGATGTAAATAATACAAAAAACAATACATTTTTACCACAAATTGCTACAGGTAGGCCCACAACCGAAACGGTAGTAAATAGAGCTTACGATGGTGATGTTGACGCTTTTAATGTACAAACTAAAACCAACTTACTTTTTACACCTCGAATGCCTCAAAATCATACGTTAACATCGGTATTATCAATTCAAACCTACGATAACAAAACCTTGTCTAATCAGGCATTAACATCAAACACAGCATCGTCGCTGTTGCAAGATGCATCGGCACCTGCAAGAACCATAAATGAAGAATTAAATGCAGGCGCTGGTTATTCACAAACAAGAACTGTAGGTGCCTTAATAAACGCACAGTATGGTTACAAAGGGCGTTATATCATAAACGTTGGTTTACGTGGCGATGGTAATTCTCGTTTTGGTCCAGGTAATAGATATGGATTATTTCCATCAATATCTACCCGATGGAGACTTTCGGACGAAGCGTTCTTTAAAAAAATCACTAGCTTTTTCGATGAGTTTAGTGTAAGAGGTAGTTACGGTTTATCGGGCAACGCACCAAGAACAGATTATAGCTTTTATAATCAATACGGCAATTTTGGATGGACATATCAAGGGCAAAGTGGTGTATTTCCATCTTCTATGGAATTATCGAACTTAAAGTACGAAGTAATTAATGGTAAAAACCTTGGTTTTAACCTAACCTTCTTTAAAAAGAAAGTAAATGTAGATATAGAGGTATATAGAAATACTACTAAAGATTTATTGTTTTATGGTTTACGAATTCCAACATTTAATGGCTTTACATCTGTAGATGTTAATGGTGGTGTTTTAGATAACCAAGGATGGGAAGTAAATGTGCAAGCAAGTATTGTTAAAAAACCAACTTGGACGTTAGACTTTAGTTTTAACATATCGCAAAACGAAAACGTAATTCGTGAAATATCGCCATTTTTTGC
>JAAFHG010000637.1 GCA_013297585.1 Chitinophagales bacterium | reverse complement strand
CGATTCACAATTATTTAATCAAGAGGCTTATTACCGATTCTTTAAAAAGGTGCGCACATTTATCAATAACTTTCGTTTTAAAAAGTCATCCACTTAAAATTTGTTACTTATGCAAAACAAACATACTAGCCGTAGAGGCTTCTTAACCAACACTGCCAAAGCAGGCGCAGCACTAGTAGTAGCCAATACTATTTTACCATCATTGGTAAGTGCAGCTACCAATTTTTCACCTACACCTTTTACACAGCAGCCTTTGCCTTATGGCTATAAAGAGTTAGAAGTAGCCATAGATGCTACCACTATGGAAATTCACTACACCAAACATGCAGCTACGTATGCTAAAAACCTAAGCGATGCATTAGTGGCTGAAAAAGTAGATGTAGCCAAAGTAAACTTAGAAGGTTTGATGGCTAATATTTCTAAATACTCGCCTAAAATGCGTAACAATGGTGGTGGGCATTACAACCACGAGTTGTTTTGGCAAAGCATGACAGGTAAAAGCGCTATGAAACCAAGTGGCAAACTAGCCGATGCCATCACCAAAGATTTTGGTTCTTTCGAAGCGTTTAAAACACAGTTTACTGATGCGGGTAAAAACCGTTTTGGTAGTGGTTGGGCTTGGTTAGTAATTACCAACGATAAAAAATTAGTAGTCGGTTCTACACCCAATCAAGATAATCCATTGATGGATATAAGCGACCTAAAAGGCACGCCACTATTGGGGTTAGATGTATGGGAACACGCCTATTATTTGCGCTATCAAAATAAGCGACCCGATTATATTAATGCCTGGTGGAACGTTGTAAACTGGGATATTGTTACGCAGCGTTTTCAAGCGGTATAAAACAATAAGTATTTAAAAAAGGATGAAGCGACGCTTCGTCCTTTTTTAAATTTGTAAAATAAGTAATGAAGATGGCCTTTAGCTATTGTTGTAGCCTGTATAGCGGAGCTAAGAACTAAGGAATACTTCTTGGATTCTTTTAATACTTTTTCCGTAAATTCTAAGCTATTTTTTTTATTATTAATAATATCAATTAAGACGATCTAGGCTCTCAATATTACATTATTAATTATATTTATAAAATATGTCTTAATCTGTTCAACAAGCCTATTCGAAAAGAGCCAAAGAGATTTATTAAGCTGATTTTATAGAAATAGTTGAACTTGTATATATTTTTTGTATAAAGTTTGTTTAAAAATTAATTTATTGAAAACCAATTTTTATAAGAATCCCTCTTGTAGTATTTGGATTAGAAAAAAGTCAATAAATCCAATAGTTCTGTAGTTTTCAGTTACACAGGGTTCATTTCGAATATAATAGAAATAATGTTAAACAACTTCATAGTATCGCTATCTGCTTACGAATTCTATTGTATCACTTTTACTAAAGTCAGAGCTAATGTTTAGCGCTACTTCTTTTTTATCGAATACAATTCTTAAAAAAGCAGAGGCTGGCGGTATTTTACCTAGGTTATCAGCAAATATTGTAAACCGATTTACTTGGCCTTTAATAACAGGTATTTTAATTATATACGGTGAGGCTTTCAATGCCACTTTACTAGCAATTTCCTCATTGTTATAAATAATACGCACTTCGTCGCCATCTATTACACCATCGTCAAATAAGCGTATTTCAACCGAGTCGCCTTGCACTGTGTATCTGGCTACTTGTTCAGTTGGTCGTTTGGTAAAGTTTGTGGGTTTAGTTAATGTTTCTATTGCAAGCTTACTGCTATCTGCTAGTTGTTTGCTAGTATACTCTGGTAGGGCATAGGTAATTTTTAGTAGATAGGGCTTGCTAGGCTCACGTCTATCGTTAGAGTACATATTTATATCTCCTACTATATATATGCTATCTCGCTCTTGTATGCGTTGCAATTGTGCGTTAGTTATTTGCCAAGCTTCTGCTTTGCCGCCACTGTACCTATCTATTTTTTGGTACACACTGTTGGTAAATCGCAAGCCATCTGCACCAATAGTAGCATTAAGGGCAAATGTTTCACCACCTTCTTGCAAAGTACCTTGTAAGCCACCTTCTGTATGTGTCAAGCTAAGCTTTACAGCATTTTGCTCTATTATGTAGTTACCGCTCCAGTCATATTTATACAATATGCCACTATAATTACCATCTACACTATCTAGAGCCAAGCGATGTTCAATAGGTTGGTATTGGCTATAGCTACGAATAAAAGAGTTTTTATCGTATCGTGTTACAGGCCATTTGTTCTCAGGTTCTTTCTCTGCTAG
>JAAFHG010000112.1 GCA_013297585.1 Chitinophagales bacterium | reverse complement strand
CAGCTTCTGCAATGGCTTCTTGTATACTTTTGTAGGTAAATCTATGTGGCGCACCTGCAGCACTTACTACGTTTTCTTCTAGCATAATGCTACCAAAATCGTTGGCGCCACCATGTAAGGTTATTTGTGCAGTTTGCTTGCCCACTGTAAGCCAGCTTGCCTGTATGTTCTTCACATTTGGTAGCATAATACGGCTAATAGCAATCATGCGTATGTATTCGTCTGGTGTGGTAAGGTTTTGTACGCCACGTATTCTAGTAAGCAGGGTATCTACATCTTGAAACGTCCAAGGTATAAACGCTAAAAAGCCTTTGGCGTTTTCTGGTTTCTTCGCCTGTATCTCTCTAATTTTTACAAGGTGTATAAAGCGCTCTTCTAGGGTTTCTACATGGCCAAACATCATAGTGGCACTTGTGGTAATATCTAGTTTGTGCGCTTGGTGCATTACCTCTAGCCATTCGTCTGCACCGCATTTGCCTTTGCTTATTAAGCGTCTTACTCTATCTACCAAAATTTCGGCGCCAGCACCAGGTAAGCTATCCATACCAGCTTCTTTTAACGCTTTCAATACTTCGTGGTGGGTACTTTTTTCTAGTTTGGTTATGTGGGCTACTTCTGGTGGGCCTAAAGCGTGTATTTTAATGGTAGGAAACTCGTCTTTAATGGCTTTAAACGTATCTACATAAAACTGCAAGCCTAAATCTGGATGGTGGCCACCTTGTAATAATAATTGATCACCACCCCATTTTAGGGTTTCGGTAATCTTTTTGCGGTAGGTAGGCATATCGGTAATATAGGCTTCGGCATGGCCTGGTATGCGGTAGAAATTGCAAAACTTACAATTGGCAATACACACATTGGTGGTGTTTACGTTTCTATCTATTTGCCAAGTGACTTTGCCGTGTGGTACTTGTATTTTGCGCAGCTCGTCTGCTACATTCATTAACTCGGTTAACGGTGCATTTTCAAATAAAAACATGCCTTCTTCTATGCTCAAAAACTCAAATCGCAAGGCTTTCTGATACAAATCTGCTAACTGCATACAATACTATTTAAATCTATCAACAAAGGTAAGGGTGCATTGTTGCAAACTAGCGGTATTGGCAAGGTTTAAATGTGTATTTTCATGGCTGTAAAAACCGCTTTTTAATGAAATTGATATTGTCTATCTGCTTTTTTTGCTTTGTACTTATAGATGTGCAAGCGCAACAACCAACAACACCGCAAGAAATTAAAACCGATGTTGTAGCCCAAAAACTGCTACAGTATTTTGCCAATAAACAAGCCGACAGCGCTTATGCCTTAGCAGGCGAAGCTTTTAAAACAGCCTTGCCTTACGATAAATGGACTGCCATTTGCGAAAAACAATTGTATGGCTTAATGCCTTTTAGAAATGTGACTTTTTTGCGCAGCAAAAATGGTGTGAGCAAATACAAAATGGATGGCATTGTAGCATTGCAACTATTAATAAGCTTAGATAGTTTGGATAAATTTAAAGTATTTGCCATTCAGCCTTTTCAAGATGATACACGTAAAAAAATACTATCTGCTACTGATAATGCCAAGCTAACTGTAACAGATAAAACGGTAGATACTTTGCTAGATAACTATATAAACACCGTAGGCAATGTAGGTGCAAGTGTGGCCATTTATACTAAAGGAAAAGATTACTACTACAACTATGGCGAAACAGTAAAAGATGGCAAGCAGCTACCTACTAAGCAAACCTTATACGAGATTGGTTCTATCTCTAAAACTTTTACTGCAACATTACTAGCCAAAGCGGTGGTAGATAAAAAAGTGCGCCTACAAGATGCCATTACTAAGTATTTGCCAGATAGTGTGGCTGCTAATAAAGACTTACAAACCATTACGTTACAACAGTTGAGTAACCATAGTTCAGGCTTGCCAAGGTTACCTTTTACCCTCAATTTTACAGTTACCAATTATTTACAGCCTTACGAAAATTTTGATGATAAAGCACTATTTGCCTTTTTAAAACAGTTTAAGGCAACGCGTAAGCCCGGCGACACGTATGAGTATAGTAACCTTGCCGTGGGCTTGCTTGGTGTAATACTAGAACGCATTTACAAAAAAACATACGAGCAATTGGTATTGGAACAAATAGCCAAACCAATTGGCCTTACCAACACCAAAATAACCCTAACGCAGCAAGACAGCGCCTTACTAGCACAAGGCTATAACGAAAAAGGTGAGGCCGTACCTGCATGGCGCTTTAAAAGCTTGGCTGCTTGCGGTGCTTTAAAAAGCAATGCAGCAGATTTGTTGCAGTATGGTAAGCAGCAATTGGCGGTGTTTAAAAGTCCTTTGCTAGCTTATAACCAACTAGCGCACCAACAAACGTTTAGCGATAGTGTACAGAAAGTAGCGCTAGGTTGGCATTTTTTGGTGAATGATGCAGATGTAGTGTGGCAGCATGGTGGTGGTACGTATGGTTGTAGAACGATGTTGTGTGTAAATGAAGCCAAAGGCTTGGTAGTAGCAGTGCTTACTAACAATGCTACCAATGGTGATGCACTTGGCATTAAACTATTACAAGCGCTAGAACGTTTATAATAGCTTACTAAATAATAGATTGCTTAATAGATGCTTTTGTATAAGCATCACTTGCTACCAATATGAAACAGCAACAGCTACATGGTGCGCTGAAATTACTGCTATTTTATGTAGCGGTGCTTCTGTGCCATAGCGCTGCTGCACAGGAAGAGTTTGTATTGCCGCAGGCAAAAATGCTTACCAAGTTTTCATTTACACAACTTAGTGGTGGTATTATTATATTAAGGGCAAGGATAGACGACATACCTGATACACTCAATTTTGTGCTAGATACAGGTAGTGGTGGCATTTCGCTAGATTCTGAAACGGTTGTTACTTATAAAATGGTTACAGAAATAAGCGATAAAACCATACGTGGTATTGCGGGTATAAAAACAGTGGCTTTTACCAATAATCATACATTGCAACTGCCGGGTTTAGCGGTAGAACATTTAGACTTTCACATAAATAATTACGACCTACTTACAAGTGTATATGGGGTAAAAATAGATGGTATTATTGGCTTTAGTTTTTTGCGTAGATATATTGTAAAAATAGATTACGATTTGCAAAAAATAGAAGTGCTTTCTCCTGGCACCATTAAGTACCCAAAAGGTGGCTATTTAATGAAGCCTAATTTCTCATCGCTCGTTTTTCCGCAAGCGCAAATAGAAGATGAACGTTTGTTTTTCAATCGCTTTATATTTGATACAGGTGCAGGTTTGTGTATGTTGCTATCAGAAGATTATGTAACCGATAGTGCGGTACTTAAAAAAAAGCGCAAGCGCTACCCTACACAGGCCGAAGGCCTTGGCGGTAAGAAAACTATGGATATAACGGTGATAAAATCGGTACAGATAGGCAATTATAAGTTTAGAAAAGTGCCTGTTTATATTTTTTCTGATGATTTTAATGTTACAAGCTATCCATTACTTGGGGGCTTACTGGGTAATGATTTATTGCGTCGTTTTAATGTTATTCTCAATTATCCCGAACTAAGCATTCATCTAAAACCCAATAATCATTTAAAAGAAGAGTTCGATTATTCTTACACTGGTTTAGGCATTTATCAAATAGAGCAAAACATCATGGTGGTAGATATTATGCCGGGTTCGCCGGGTGAAAAAGCTGGTTTTAAACCCGATGACATTATTTTATCTATAGACAATAATTTTAGTAAAAACGTACAGGCTTTTAAAACTGCCTTACAAAATGCAGGTAATACAGTGCGTATTTTAGTGCTGCGCAATGGGCAGCCTTTACTGTTAAAATTGCGCATAAAAAATATTTTACGTCCTTAATTGTAGTTAGGCAAAAAGCATCAACGTAGTTTTGGCAAATGGCTAAAAAGAGAAAAGCTTCTCCTTCGGTTTTTAAGCGACTGTTTATCATTTTTATTGTATTTCTATCACTAGCAATAGTGGCTTGGTATGTAGTACTAAAAATTAAAGAAAAACAGGCGCTTGCAGATGCAAAAAACGCTTACTACGAAGCTTTTGGTATTTATTTGCCGCAAGGCTACAGTATACATGGTATTGATGTGAGTAATTACCAGAGTACCGTGTATTGGCCTCTTGTAAAAGCCATGCATGTAGATACTGTGGCAATCGGCTTTGCATTTATAAAAGCCACCGAAGGCCTTAATGATGTAGATAAACGTTTTGCAAAAAACTGGCAGGCCACTAAGCAGGTAGATATACCTCGTGGTGCGTATCATTTTTTTTTGGCTACAAAAAGTGGCAGTAAGCAAGCCAATAATTTCATTAAACAAGTAAACCTAACAACGGGCGATTTACCGCCTGTGGTAGATATAGAACATTTATATGGTGTTTCTGCCAAAAATATGCGTACTCGCTTAAAAGAATGCCTCACCACACTAGAGGCACATTATCGTGTAAAGCCTATCATTTATACCTATGTTAGTTTTTACAATAGTTATTTGGGTAAAGAGTTTAACGATTATCCATTGTGGGTGGCGCATTATTTAGAGCCTGATAAGCCAAAAATTTCAAGAGATTGGGTGTTTTGGCAACATAGTGAACGTGGTAGCGTAAATGGCATTACAAGCAATGTAGACTTTAATGTATTTAATGGCGATAGTACAACCTTTAAAAAGCTATTGATAAAGCCATAATACCGCTTGTAACACACATAAAGTATTAACAATTCTTTTTTAAACGAATTATACTTCTTTAAGTCTTTTTTAAGCAATTTTACATTGCTAATAAAAAGAAGAGAATTTAAAAATAGCTCTAACTTTTAATTAACAATTATAAAAAACTTTTGGCATTGTGTTTGCGTATGTAGTAAGTATTAAATAAGAAATAAGATTTTAAATTTTCTCATAAGCAGTTAGTTTTGGTTGCGGCCTCGATTTCCATCGAGGCCAATTTTTTTATACTAACTCGCTACTAAAAGCGTGACTTATTTTGCTTTAAATAAAAACATTGCAATAATATAACCAATGCTTGCACCAAGTGTATCTGCAGTAATATCAACTATATCGTAAGATCTATTTACTACAAAATACTTTTGAATAATCTCTATAATAACGCCATAAATAATGCTTATTAGTGTAATATATAAAAACCATTTTTTTCGCTGCGCATTATTATGTGTAGACTTTTTAAATGGATAACTAAACACAAAAACTAAAATTGTGAATAGCCCTAAATGAACCATTTTATCGAAATTAATTTTTGCAGCCCAAGAAAGGTCGGGCAATTCTTGTCCTGGTAAAGTAAATAGGAAAAATGTAAAAGCTAGAAATGCTATAGCTGGTAGAAACTGTTTAAAGCTAAGGGGTTTCAAAATGATGATTTTTGTACAAAATTAAGGGGACTAAGAATAGCCCCCACCATCTGAAAAAACCCGCTATTGATTAGCAATTTTAATACAACTTGTGTTCGATATACGATAGACCTTTGTATTAGGTTTGCCAATTAGAAAAATAATTTTGATTTAAACATTTTACTGTAACATTGCATTGGAAACAAACTGACTACTGTTTAGTCATCTCACTAACCCTTCAGTTTTTCTCCTTCCATTTATCAAGTAACCGATTTTTAGTTTCAAACTTTGTAAGACTGGGTCCACTACTACAAATCCCTCGATTTTTTTATCTCAAAACAATTTATGTACGACATTTTGCAATTAAACAACATGCTACTTCAAGAGCTATTAGATGTGGCAGAACAGATGAAACTTACAGACCTAAAAGGATTAGACAAAAAAGCATTAATTAATAAAATAATAGAGAGTGAGGCGGCAAAAGAGAGCGCCACTACCGAAAGCGCAGCACCGCGTAAGGCACGTAGTCGTAAAACTACCATAAAAACATCTACTGCAAATGGTACCGACGAGGCAGAAATAATGTCAACATCGCCAAAAGAAGAAGCGCCGTTAGCTACACCTGCCGAAACGCCTGCACCTACAGCTAGTGAACCAGAAAATATAGAAGTACCCGCAAACAGAGAACCTAGAAAAAGACAACCTATAAAACCTGCACCACGTAAGCCAAAAGTTGAAGTAAGTGACTTACAGATGAGCCTTGCAGAACAAATGTTACAGGCAACAGAAAATAGAATTAGCGATGTAATGCCTGCAGATATTGCACAAAGCATTGCTAATGAGGAAGCGCAACAAGAGGGCGAAAACGAAATACCAGAACAAACACCAGAAACTACACCACAGCACCAACCAGAAAGACGTCAAAACTTCCGCCGCGAACCTGTGTTTAACATTGAGTTTGATGGTATTATACCCGGTGAAGGTGTACTAGAAATGATGCCTGATGGGTATGGTTTCTTGCGTTCATCCGACTACAACTATTTAAGTTCACCAGATGATGTGTACGTTTCACCAAGTCAAATTAAACTATTTGGCCTAAAAACAGGTGATACCGTTTCAGGTTCTGTACGTCCACCAAAAGAAGGTGAGAAATATTTTGCCTTATTAAAAGTTGATGGCATTAATGGCAAAAGACCAGATGAGGTAAGAGACCGTGTACCATTTGACTATTTAACCCCATTATTTCCATTTGAGAAGTTGAATTTGTTTACAACGCCTAATAATTACAGCACTCGTATTATAGATTTGTTTACCCCAATAGGTAAAGGTCAGCGCGGTTTAATTGTAGCCCAACCAAAAGTGGGTAAAACCATGTTGTTGAAAGAAGTAGCAAATGCTATTGCTGCTAATCATCCAGAATGCTACTTAATGGTAGTATTAATAGATGAAAGACCAGAGGAAGTAACCGATATGGAAAGAAGCGTAAATGGTGAGGTAATTGCTTCAACGTTTGACGAACCAGCTGAAAAACACGTGAAAGTGAGCGCTATGGCTTTGCAAAAAGCAAAACGCTTGGTAGAATGTGGTCACGATGTAGTGATATTGCTAGATAGTATCACACGTTTGGCAAGGGCTCACAATACTGTAGCGCCAAGCAGCGGTAAAGTATTAAGTGGTGGTGTTGAAGCCAATGCCATGCAAAAACCAAAACAGTTTTTTGGTGCAGCACGTAAAATAGAAAACGGAGGTTCATTAACCATTTTAGCAACTGCGTTGATAGAAACTGGTAGCAAAATGGATGAAGTGATTTTTGAAGAATTTAAGGGTACTGGTAATATGGAATTATTGCTAGATAGAAGATTGGCTAACCGTAGAATCTTCCCGGCTATTGATTTGGTTGGTTCTAGCACAAGACGCGATGATTTGTTATTAGATAGAGATGTATTGTCTCGTATTAATATTTTACGCTTGTTTTTAAACGACATGAATACTGAAGAAGCAATGAACGAATTGCTAAAACGTATGCGTGGTACCAAGAGCAATGAAGAGTTTTTAGCAAGTATGAATAGATAATATAATAGAACGCAGATTATCACGATATTCATGAAGAAGAAATATGTTTTATCATTTTCATCTTAACAATCATGAATATCTGCGTTCTATGTTTCCGCTACAATAATTTTTAAATAATTCACAATCTTTAATCACATTTTACAAACAAACCCTTACTTTTGCCGTCCTTTCACAAAATAGTGGTAATGGTCGCTACTATATCGTTGAAACAATATTGATGGTTTAGTAAAAATTAAAAGCATGAAACAAACATTTCAACCACATAAAAAACGCCGTAAAACTGTACATGGTTTTCGTAAGCGTATGCAATCTGCAAATGGCCGTAAAGTATTAGCAAGCCGCAGAGCGAAAGGTCGTAAGAAACTTTCAGTTTCTAGCGAGAAAGGATTAAAATAAGCAATTACCGTTTTAAAAGCGGTTAATTAAATAGATATTTAAGACGGTTACAAGCAATTGTAATCGTCTTTTTTATTGTTTCTATAAGTTAGTTTCAAGTTACTTTTACTATTACAATGGCTATATTTTCGTTTAATAAACAAGAAAAGCTAAAAAGTCGAAAGCTTACCAAGCAGTTATTTGCAGAGGGAAAGTCGTTTTTAGTATTTCCTATAAAAGTGATGTATTTGCAAGTAAAAGAGCCGCTAGATTTTCCCATAAAAATTGGCGTTAGTGCAAGCAGCCGCACCTTTAAACATGCAGTAGATAGAAACCGAATAAAACGAGTGATGAAAGAACAATATCGTTTAAATAAACTGCCCTTGCACGAATATGTTATAGTCAACAATCAGCAGGTAATAGCCTTCTTTTTATACATCAATAAAACCTTACCAGAAAAAGGCTTGGTTGAAAAGAAAATGCCCATTATTGTACAAAAACTAATAGCCGCCTTACATGAAACTACTGCTACAACTGCTTAGTTTGCCATTAATAGGGCTTATTAAGTTTTACCAATACGTTATTTCGCCATTGCTTGGTCCAAAGTGCCGTTACACACCTACTTGCTCACATTATGGGCTAGCTGCCATAAAAAAATACGGGCCATTTAAAGGTGGTTTGCTAGCTATTAAGCGTATTGCTTCGTGCCATCCTTGGGGCGGCCACGGTTACGATCCTTTGCCTTAGGAAGGTTTCACGCAAAGAAACTAAGGAGACAAAGTACACAACGGATGATTTATAAATAGTAAATAACTTTTTATCTGTGTAAATCCGTTATATCTGCGTTATCAGCGTTCCCATCAGATTTTCATTTCAATCATTAAAATCAGTGGTCTATCTTCGTTTTTATGACAGGTATAGACAGCGTAGAAATTAGCCAAGCCATTGTACACAAAGTAGGCAACCCAACTCGTGGTGAAGATTTAAAATTATCAGCCAATCCTTTATTGCTAAATGATGGTATTGTACGTGGCATCTTAGCAAAATACTTTCTAGCGCCCTTTAATGTAAATGAGCAATATCATTTTACCCATATCAGCGATATTGGCCTTAATGAAGTGTATAGTTATGTAGGGCAAATATTTGACAACCCTAAAAAGTTTGCTTCTCAATCGGCTTTACTAGCCACCTTTCTTTACAACAAAAGCACCCATGCCAAAGTAAAAGAAGGCGAAATGTATGTGGTGCATTTTAAAAATGTGCCGTTTGATACAGAATATATTGAGGCTATAGGTATATTTAAAAGTGAATCGAAAGAAACGTTTTTAAAAGTATTTCCACATGGGCAAGGCTGGGAGGTAGCAGCAGAAGATGGCATAAATATTAATAAATTAGATAAAGGGTGTTTGATTTTTAAGATGAATAAGGCTGATGGCTATGTGGTTTGTGTGGTAGATGCTACCAATAAACAAAACGATGCACAATATTGGGTGAACGACTTTTTGAATGTTACACCTTACGCTGATAGCTATCACAGCACCAACAATGTTCTTAGCATGGCCAAGCTGTTTATAAGCAACGAAATAGCTGAGCAGTTTGACGTAAACAAAAGTGACCAAATAGACATGCTAAACCGTAGCATGGAATATTTTAAAACCAAAGAGAATTTTCAGTTTGAAGAGTTTGCAGAAGAAGTAATTCACCACCCTGAAGTAATGGAAGCTTTTACCAATTACAA
>JAAFHG010000364.1 GCA_013297585.1 Chitinophagales bacterium | reverse complement strand
TATTAAAGCAATACGCTTACGTGCACTTAGTTTTTTGGTAACAGACATCATACTATTTTATGGGGTTAAATATACGTTTTAAATAGCGCAAAGAAAATGCGTAGCAAAAAAATCACAGCAAGTGCAAGTAATCATTAAATTACATGCTACTATATCTTGAAACCTGCTTATCATATTTATTCTTTGGGCGAAATAGCTGCAACAATCGCTTTTGAAGCTATTATAAGCGAGCCTATAAATGATTTGGTAATAGCCTTATACCACCACTTACAATGGCAACCAATTGATGGTGTAAAAGATGTGATACCAGCCTATCATACACTTACATTAGTATTTGAAAGTAGCTTGCTAAAGCAATCTTCTGATGTGTTTACTATCATGGTACAACGGGCTGATGCAGCAATTGCAACTTGCAATTGGCAACAAACTATACAACATGATATTGTAGAAATACCTGTGTGTTACGATACTGCTTTTGGGTTAGATATTGTAACAATGGCTGCTGATAAAAGTATTTCTATTGATGAGCTAATACAACGACATATTGCTAGGCAATATCGTATTTATTGCATTGGATTTTTACCTGGCTTTGCATACATGGGGAATGTAGATGATGTACTTGCAACGCCTCGTAAACAATCACCAAGACCTAACATAAAAGCTGGTTCAGTGGGTATTGCAGGTGTACAAACAGGTGTCTATCCGCTACAATCGCCTGCTGGGTGGAACATTATTGGCGAAACGCCATTACAATTATTTGATGCCAATAGAGCTGAACCTGTGCTGTTTAAAATGGGCGATATGGTACAATTTCAACCCATTAGTTTAGCAGATTTTCTATTAGAAAAAAATAAATCAGTAATAGCAAAAGCATTGCCTGTTGCAACCACAAATAGTATTACCATTTTAAAACAAGGTATTGCCGATTCAATACAAGATTTAGGCAGATTTGGCTACCAACAATTTGGCATTAACCCTACCGGTGCAATGGATATAGTAGCGGCAAAAGTGGCTAACTTTTTAGTAGGTAATGTAGCAACAGAAGCTGTGTTTGAGTTGCATTTTCCAGCATCCGTTTTTCAATTTAATGTACATGCTTTGATAGCGCTTAGTGGGGGCGATTTTAGTGCTACTATTAACGATGAACCAATACCAATTAATACACCAATAATTGTTGCAGCCAATAGTATTTTAAAATTTACCAAACTAGTTATTGGCGCAAGATGTTACTTAGCAGTTAATGGTGGATTAACGATTGAAAAATGGCTTGGCAGCTATAGCACACATTTGAAAGCTAATGCTGGCGGCTATTTTGGCCGATTGTTACAAAAAGACGATATTATTAATCTTAATAGTCATCAGCGTTTTACCTACCATTTAAATGACTTACCATTTGCTGCTATGCAATGGCAAGCCGATGTTGTAGAATTGTATAAAGATGCTAACAATATTGAAATTATAGTAGGTAATGAATACGCACTTTTAACAGAAGCATCGGCTGAAGTTTTAATTGATAGTGCTTTTGTAATTACTGCTAAAAGTGACAGAATGGGCTATCAATTGCATGGTATACCGCTGCAACTAAAACAACCTTTATCATTAATTTCTACAGCAGTAACTAGAGGTACTGTGCAGCTATTGCCAAATGGAGAATTGATTGTGTTAATGGCAGATCATCAAACAGTAGGTGGCTACCCACGTGTGGCACAAATAGCGCAGATTGCTATGCCTAAACTAGCGCAACTGCAAGCACATCAGCGTGTAACTTTTAGTATTATTTCTCATCAGCAAGCGGCTGAACTATTGCGTTTGCAACAGCAATATTTATTACATATACAAAATGCATGTATCTTTAAACTGAAAGAATTTTTAGGAATATGATGTCTGTAGACCTTAACTGCGATTTAGGTGAGGGGTTTTTAAATGATGAATTGCTATATCCCTACATTAGTAGCGCCAATATTGCTTGTGGTTATCACGCTGGCGATTTAGATACTATCACAAAATCTATTGAGTATTGTTTGGCACACAATGTAGCTATTGGTGCACATCCTGGCTTTAACGACAAACAGAATTTTGGTAGAGAAGAGATACAATTATCTGCTGAACGTTTGCAAGATTTAGTAATGCACGAAATATTGGTAGTTCGATTTGCAGCTATGAAAATGGGCGTAAAATTGCATCATGTAAAACTACATGGCGCCATGTATAATATGGCTGCAAGAGATAAAGCAATGGCGCTAACTGTAGCAGATGCAATACATAGAGTTGATCCTAACTTAATTTTGTATGGCCTTAGTGGTAGCTATTTAATCAGCGAAGCAAAAGCCTTGGGCTTACAAACTTGTAGCGAAGTTTTTGCCGATAGAACATATCAACACGATGGCAGCTTAACACCAAGAAGCCAACCAAATGCTTTAATCACTTCAACAGAAGCTTCTATTGCGCAAGTATTACAAATGGTACAACAACAAACGGTTACTTGTGTAGATGGTACGGTTATTCCGTTAGTGACAGAAACCATTTGCTTGCATGGTGATGGTGAACATGCCGTAACATTTGCAAAGCAAATTCACCAAACTTTAAAACAGCACAACATTGACATTAAAGCCCAATAAATCATCTGCCATTTTAGGGGCTGCTTTTTTAATGGCTACCTCAGCCATTGGTCCTGGATTTTTAACGCAAACAACTGTATTTACTCAGCAACTTGCTGCAAGTTTTGGCTTTGTAATTTTATTGTCTATTTTGCTTGACATTGGTGCGCAACTCAATATTTGGCGTGTCATTACCATTAGCGAGTTACGTGCACAAGATTTGGCTAACATAATGCTTCCAGGCTTGGGGTATTTTCTTGCTGTAATAATTGTCTTGGGTGGTTTAGCATTTAACATTGGCAATATTGCAGGTAGTGGTTTAGGGGTAAATGTGGTAACAGGGCTTGATGTAAAATATGGCGCAATTATAAGTTGCGGCTTAGCATTGTTTATTTTTTGGATGAAGGAAGCAGGCAAGCTATTAGATGCGTTTACTAAGATTTTGGGTTTGTTAATGATATTGTTAACGATGTATGTTGCCATCAGTTCTCACTCACCAATGGGCGATGCTGTAGTTCATAGTTTTTTACCCAAAACTATTGATGTGCAAAGCATTGTAATCCTTGTGGGTGGTACGGTTGGTGGCTATATTAGTTTTTCCGGTGCACATAGATTATTAGATGCAGAGGTGAAGGGCTTACAAAGTATTGAGGCAGTAAATAAAAGCGCAGTGAGTGGTATTATTATCACAGGTATTATGCGTACGGTTTTATTTTTAGCAGCCTTAGGTGTGGTAACTAGCGGTGCAGTTATTGATGCTTCTAATCCTCCAGCATCGATATTTAAAATTGCAGCAGGCAATATCGGCTATCGCTTTTTTGGTGTGGTAATGTGGAGCGCTGCTATTACATCTGTTGTTGGTGCGGCATACACGTCAGTATCATTTTTAAAAACATTCCATCCTTTTTTTGAGCGTAATGAAAGAGCCTTAATTAGCGGGTTCATCATTTTTTCAACAGTGGTATTTGTGGTTGTAGGCAAGCCTGTACAGTTGTTGGTAATGGCAGGTGCATTAAATGGCTTAATATTACCAATTGCGCTTGTAGTAATATTAGTAGCTGCTAGAAATAAAACTTTGCTTAAAAACTATATACATCCATTGTGGATGCAGTTGGCTGGTTGGTTTGTAGTGCTTGCTATGACAGTACTTTGCCTAATTACAATTTATAATTGGTTACGCTAGTAAGCTACCATTTGTCTTCTTCTGCTATGTTTTCGATGGGCTGTCTGTATTGTTGCCTGCTAATAACTTTTTCTGCTTGTCTTTTTATAATGGCATCTGCTATTATTTCACCTGCATTATTGCTAGATGGTAATGCCAACAGTTGCTTAATGGTGCTTTCTTGCACGTCAATTCTGTAGAGTAAAAACACCAATTTTTCAAAGTCATTATTGATGAGTTGATTGATATACGCAGCCAATTCTTC
>JAAFHG010000264.1 GCA_013297585.1 Chitinophagales bacterium | reverse complement strand
ACCTTTTTTTTCTAAGAACTTAGCATAGGTGGTTTTAAAAGAAATATTAGAACTAGACAGAGCCTGACTTTCCATAAATGGTTTGGCTCGGTTTAAAAAATATTCAGCAGAATCTAATTTATTATACTCTAAATAAGCATAGCCATAACCGTAATCAATGCTGTAAGAGTAACCCAAATCGTTATAAACCTTAACCATTTCTGGATGAGCATTAAAGTAAGACAAAGCCTTTTGCGGCTGACTGGAGTTTAAAAACATATTAAAAATTCCAATATATCCTTGAAATTTGGCTATATTAATTTTTAAAGAATCTGCTTTGGCTATTGATTGTTCGTAAAACGTTTTTGCTAAATCGAACTTTTTTTGAGAACTGTAAATATTACCTATTACGTACAGGTCGGTTACGATATAATATTGAAAATCTTTGGTTACACTTACTCTAGAATTAGACAGATTGCTAAACGCATAATCAACTGCTTTATCAAAATTTTTAATAGAAGTATAAAAATTAATTAAACTACCATTACAAGTTCGTATTAGCTGTTCATTATGTATTTTCTCAGCTATGTTTATGGCTTCAAAATAATTTCTTAAAGCCATAATTTTATCGCCTTTCCAAAAATAACAACTTCCAAATGAATGGTAACAAGCACCTATAAGACTGTCATTTTTGATAGACTGGGCTATAGAGCTTGCATGTGTAGTGTTCGATAAGGCCTTATCGTATTCTGATAAGCTTCTATAAACCCGAGAAAGGTATAAGTATGATTCGCTAAGTTGTTTATCTAGTTTACTTTTTTGAGCAATATTTAAAGCAGTTTCAAAAAATGCTTTAGATTTTTCAATATTCTCTTTAATACCACTGTTAGACATGAACCGTAAACCGTTAACAGTATTGGCTTCTACAATTTTTTCTCTGTCTCTCGAAATCTCAGCTTGCTCTAAGGCTAAATTACCCCACTTATCTGCTTCGGCAAGATTTACACTCATAAACATACCAGCTAATTCACCAGCAATAGTAGACTTAATGGTGAGTGATTTTGTTTTTGCGTATTCTTTTTTTAAACTATCAATTATCTGTAACTCTTTTTGCGCATAGCTTGATTGATAGAAACCTATCATTAACATGAAAAGGTAAATTAATTTTGGCTTCATGTAACTAAAGTTTGTTTGATAATAATGCTAGCAAAACGATTGGCAAATAAATGTAACTACTAAACATGACTCTTCTAGCAGCTTTTACATCCATTTCTTTGTACAATCGTATACTTTGAACCACCATAAAAAGATTACAAACCATAACAATCCACATACTAATATTACCAGTCATACCAAAAACTTTGGGTAAAATACCAACAGGAATCATTAATACACTGTACATGATTGCTTGTATAGCTGTAAACTTTGTAGGTCCTTTATCAGCAGGTAATAATTTAAAGCCAGCTTTACTATAATCTTGATGGGCTACCCATGCAATGGCCCAAAAATGGGGAAATTGCCATAAAAATTGAATGCCAAATAAAATCAATCCACCCGTCCATGCAATAGGTTGATTGTAAAAACCAGCTACCCAGCCAATTAAACAGGGTAAAGCACCTGGAAAAGCACCTACTAACACCGCAATAGAATTAATTTTTTTTAGAGGCGTATAAATAAATGCGTACAAAAACAAGCTAAAAGCAGATAAAAGTGCTGAGGATAAATTAAAAAAGTACCACATCATTATAACACCCAATCCACCACCAATAAATGCGAATGTGTAAGCTTCTGTCTGCGTCATTCTTCCACTAGCCACAGGTCGTGTGCCAGTACGTTTCATCATAGCATCAGTATCTTTTTCTACAGCTTGGTTGATAGCATTTGCACTACCCGTAACCAACATACCTGCAATAAATATGATAGTAATCATCCACCAATCGTAACCATTTTGCGGTGCCAATAAAAAGCATACCACACAAGAAAATACAACGGTAAAGCTTAGCGTAAATTTAATTAGCAAAAAATAGTCCTTAACCTTTGAAGCTAGGGTAAATGAAGTTGATGTAGTATTCTGTTCGGTTTTATCCATTGTAATGACTGTTAAAGACCAGCAAAAGTAGTTCAGTTACAGTTATTGAACGTTTTTTGAAAATTATAATCTTTCCTAAAAATAATGCCCTGAGAATGTCAGGGCATTATATTGTTTGTAGTATCTGTGTGCTTTTTTAGTTACAATTAATGATGACTTTCATCCGCACCAACTGGTACAGTTTGAGGAATAAATTCTTTTCCATCCTTTCCATAGTCATAAGCCCAACGGTGTACCTCAGGGATTTCACCTACCCAGTTACCATGACCAGGATTAATTGGAGTGGTCCACTCAAGACTATTAGAACCCCAAGGATTCTGTGTAGTAACCTTTCTACCTTTAAATATAGAATAAAAGAAGTTTAATAAAAATAATAGTTGGGTAGCAAATACTATCATCGCAACAGTACTGATGAATCTGTTTAATTCAGCAAATTGTTTGAAACTTTCCCAAATGCTATAGTCATAATATCTACGTGGCATACCTGCTAAACCTTCGTAGTGCATAGGCCAAAATATTAGATACGCACCAGCAATAGTTATCCAAAAGTGAATGTAGCCTAATGAATTGTTCATAAAACGACCATACATTTTAGGATACCAATGGTAAATGCCAGCAAACATACCAAACATACTTGCAACACCCATTACAATGTGAAAATGCGCAATTACGAAGTAAGTATCATGCAAATGAATATCTAATGCTGAGTTGCCCAACCAAATACCAGTTAAACCACCAGAAATAAATAAACTTACGAAACCGATAGCAAATAGCATGGCAGGTGAAAAACGTATGTTACCGCGCCACAAAGTTGTAAGCCAGTTGAAAACTTTGATAGCAGAAGGTACAGCTATCAATAGAGTTAGCAACACGAATATTGATCCCAAGAATGGGTTTAGACCTGTTACAAACATATGGTGTGCCCAAACTAGGAAGGCCAGAATAGCGATCGCAAACATTGAACCGATCATTGCCATATAACCAAATATTGGTTTTCGAGCATTTACGGATAAAATCTCTGATACCATACCCATTGCAGGCAACAAAATGATATAAACTTCAGGGTGACCTAAGAACCAAAATAAGTGTTGATATAAAATAGCACTACCGCCTTCATTAGGTAAAGCACCAACACCATTTACGTAAATGTCACTTAAGTAAAAACTTGTACCAAAATTTCTATCAAATATTAATAAAATAAAGCCAGAGAATAAAACAGGGAAAGATAACACACCTAGAACAGCAGTAAAGAACAATGCCCAGATAGTTAATGGAAGCCTTGTCATACTCATGCCTTTTGTTCTCATATTAAGAACTGTAGCTATATAATTAAGTCCTCCTAGTAAGGAAGATACAACAAATAGTGCCATACTTACCAACCACAAATCCATACCTGTTTTAGAACCAGGTGAGGCAGAACCTAGGGCAGATAACGGTGGATATGCTGTCCAGCCACCACTAAAAGGTCCAGTTTCAATAAACAATGATGATAACATTACGATACTGGCAGTAAAGAAAAACCAATAACTCAACATATTCATAAAAGGCGACGCCATATCTCTTGCACCAATTTGTAATGGTATAAGGAAATTGGCAAAAGTACCACTTAAACCAGCTGTTAACACAAAAAACACTAATACAGTACCATGTGTAGTAACCAATGCGTAATAAGCTTCAGGCGTAATTCTGCCACCCTTAGCCCATTTACCTAAAATGTCTTCTAGAATTGGGAAAGTACTGTCTGGGTAACCAAGTTGTAAACGAAATAGTACGCTCATTAAGCCACCAAGTACGGCCCAAACCATACCAGTGATTAAGAACTGTTTAGCAATCATTTTGTGATCCATACTAAACACATACTTAGAAATGAAGGTTTCGTGATGATGGTGTTCGTGATGCTCACCATGTGCAGCTTCGTGGCTTACAGCAATGGTAGAATGTGCATGTAAAATCGCTTCAGTACTCATATAACTATCTTTAGAAATCGAAATTATTTGATTAAATTTTGGCTACCGCCTTTTGTGCAATTGCGATAGGTACTTTTGTAATCTCAGGTTTAACACTGTCAGCAAGTGCCTTCAAAGCACTTGGGTCTTTATCAGGAAAAGCCGTATAATATTGTGGTTTCTGTTTAGCCATCCATACATCATATTCGGCCTGTGTTACCACCTCTATAATACCTCTCATTGAATAGTGGCCGTTACCACACATTTGGTCACAGCTAATCTCATAAACAAAGTTTGGGTTGCCAGAAACTTCTTTCATTTCTTTAGTGGTGTATTTTGGCGTGAACCACATTGTTGTAGGTATACCAGGTACAGCATCCATTTTCATACGAAATTGTGTTAACCCAACATCGTGTATTACATCTCTGCTACCAATTACTAATTTAACAGGTTTTCCTTTAACAACATACAAAGCTTGTGTGCTTACGATATCGTCTTGACCCAATTTATCATCCCACACTATACCTAGCTCATTGGTAGAGGCATCAATGTTTTTATAGTATTTTTTACCTAATTGACCATCTTTACCTGGATAACGGTAAACCCAACCAAATTGCTTTCCAGTAATTTCAACTACTTGAGCTTCTTTTGGTGCTTCGCTTGTAAAAGAAAACCAGTTGCGTAAACCAATAACTACTAATACAGTAAGTACTATTGCTGGTACAACAGTCCAAAGTAATTCTAAATTAGTATTGTGTGGGAAATAGAATACTTTTCTGTTATCATCTTCTTGGTATTTATATGCAAACCAAAAAAGCAAAACTTGTGTTGCAATAAATACGGATCCTGTAACATAAATAGTAAGCCAAAGCATACTATCTACTTTTTCGCCTTGCACGCTAGCTGCGTCGTAGGCGAACAATGTTTTATGGAAAAACAAGTGATTACAATACCAAACACCAATTAAACCAAGAACAAGAAAGGCTACCATTAAAAAACCATTGATCTTATTGTTCTGTTTACGGCTTGTTTCCTCACCTTTTAATACAGATACATACTCACTAGCTTTTGCTATCTGAAAGATGACAACAAAAACTAAAACTATTACTGCGATGGTTAAATAGAGTGTCATAACGCTACCAATATTTTCTATAACTATTAAAACAATTTCAATTGAATAAAGTTGCTAAGCAACAAGATTATTTTACGTGTGGTGCACAATACTTTCTTTTAAGAAAGGATGGTATTTAGCAACCAATGGTTTACTTGCAAGTGCATTTGCTGTAAAGCGAATCATTAGACCGACGAATAATGACAACACACCAAAATCTAACCAACTTAACGCAGCATGTTCTTTACGTAAGCTACCCATTACCATTTGATAAAAATCTATCCAGTGACCAAAGATGATTAGTACTGCCATAAAAGTTACCAATGTATAGTTTCGCTTAGCAGCTTTTTTCATTAATATCAAAACAGGGCACAAGAAGTTAATAATCAAATTCAAGAAGAAAACTGGTTTGTAAGCACCTTGTACTCGATGCTTAAAATAAATTGTTTCTTCAGGTTGGTTTGAATACCAGATTAGCATGTATTGAGAGAACCATAGATAAGTCCAGAAAATAGAGAAAGCAAACATAAACTTACCCATATCATGTAAATGCTCTTGACTTACGTATTCCATGTAGCCTTTGTTCTTCATATAAATAATCCAAAGCGCTATTAAACTTAAACCACTTACCCATGAACTAGCAAATGTGTACCAGCTATACATGGTACTATACCAATGTGCATCAATACTCATCATCCACAACCAGGGTATTGTAGAACCTACTGTTAATGCAAACCAAACGA
>JAAFHG010000351.1 GCA_013297585.1 Chitinophagales bacterium | reverse complement strand
TGACGTGGCGAAGAAGACCATTGAAGGTATTTATGAAGGCGTTGCAACAACCGAGTTAGATAATCTAGCGGCTGAAACAGCAGCATCGCTTACTATTACACACCCTGATTATGCTATTCTTGCATCGAGGGTTGCAGTGAGTAATTTACATAAAAACACAGTGAAAAGTTTTTCTGATACCATGAGAAAGCTTTATAACTATGTAGATACTGCAACTGGAAAGCACTTGCCTTTAATTGCTGATGATGTGATGCAAATAATTGAAGACAATGCAGACTTGCTTGATAGTACTGTGATTTATGACCGTGACTTTGCATTTGATTATTTTGGTTTTAAAACCTTAGAAAAATCGTACTTATTAAAAATAAACGGCAAAATAGTTGAGCGTCCGCAACACATGTACATGCGTGTGGCTGTAGGTATTCACAAAAATGATATTGATAGCATTATTAAAACCTATCATTTAATGAGTGAACGTTGGTTTACACATGCTACACCTACCCTATTTAATGCGGGCACACCAAAACCACAAATGAGTTCTTGTTTCTTGCTTACCATGAAAGAAGACAGCATTGATGGTATTTACGATACGTTAAAACAAACAGCTAAAATCTCGCAAAGTGCTGGTGGTATTGGTTTAGCTATTCATAATATTAGGGCTACAGGCAGTTATATTGGTGGTACTAATGGTACTAGTAATGGTATTATACCAATGTTGCGTGTATTTAACGATACGGCTCGTTATGTAGACCAAGGTGGCGGTAAACGCAAAGGTGCATTTGCTATTTACTTAGAGCCTTGGCATGCCGATGTGTTTGAGTTTTTAGACTTACGCAAAAATCACGGTAAAGAAGAAATGCGTGCAAGAGATTTATTTTTTGCATTGTGGATGAGTGATTTGTTTATGAAACGTGTAGAAGCAAATGGCGATTGGAGTTTGTTTTGCCCAAATGAAGCACCTGGCTTAAGCGACTGTTGGGGTGCTGAATTTGAAAAATTATACACTAGCTACGAGGTTGCTGGCAAAGCAAGAAAAACCGTTAAAGCGCAGGATTTATGGTTTAAAATATTAGAGTCGCAGATAGAAACTGGTACGCCCTATTTATTGTATAAAGATGCTGCTAACGGTAAAAGCAATCAGCAGAACTTAGGTACTATTAAAAGCAGTAACTTATGTACTGAAATAATGGAATACACAAGCCCTGAAGAAGTAGCTGTGTGTAACTTGGCTTCGCTTGCGCTACCACGTTTTGTAATTGATGGCAAATTTGACCACCAAAAATTATATGATGTAACCTACCAAGTTACTAAAAACTTAAACGCTGTTATTGATAATAACTACTACCCTGTAGAAGAAGCAAGAACATCAAATACTAGGCACCGTCCTGTAGGTTTAGGTGTACAAGGTTTGGCTGATGCATTTATTATGTTGCGTTTGCCATTTGAAAGCGACCTAGCTAAAATGCTAAACAAAAACATTTTTGAAACGCTCTACTTTGCTGCAATGACTGCAAGCAAAGACTTAGCGAAAGAACATGGTGCTTATGAAACTTACCAAGGTTCACCAGTATCAAAAGGTATTTTTCAATACGATATGTGGGGCGTTACACCAACCGATCGTTGGGATTGGGCGGGTTTAAAAGAAGAAGTGAAACAATATGGTGTACGCAACTCATTGTTAGTAGCGCCAATGCCTACTGCTTCTACCTCACAAATATTTGGTAATAACGAATGTTTTGAACCATATACCAGCAATATCTACACACGTCGTGTATTGAGTGGCGAGTTTATTATTGTAAACAAACACTTATTGAAAGACTTAGTAAGCCTTGGTTTGTGGACCAATAACATGAAAAACAAAATTATAGCTGCTAACGGTTCTATTCAAAATATTGAAGAAATACCAGCAGATATTAAAGAGCTATACAAAACTGTATGGGAAATAAAACAACGTAATTTGATAGATATGGCAGCAGATAGAGGTGCTTATATCTGTCAGTCACAATCGTTAAATTTATTTGTAGACAGCCCTACAACTTCTAAACTAACTTCTATGCATTTCTACGGCTGGAAGAAAGGTTTAAAAACTGGTATGTACTACCTACGCAGCCAAGCTGCTACACAAGCTGTACAGTTTACTGTAGAAAAACAAGGTAGCCAAGAGGTATCGCCTGTAATACCAAACATGCAAGCCGCAAACGCTAGCACAGCTACTGCCACAGATATTGAGCCTACACAAGTTGATGGACCAAGTTGCACCATGCAAGATGGCTGCATTAGCTGTGGTTCTTAATTGAGATTCTGTAAAACAACTTACATACAAAAGCCGCACTTTATAATAGGTGCGGCTTTTTTGTGTGATTATATAAGGTTCATGGTTGTAAAAACAATAGCTAGAATGCAGATAATAGTTGCATCTTTCACAGACTTGAAGGGCTGAGAAAAAGATACAGCAACAATAAAAACTACATTTTATTAACCTTATTTACAACACTATCAAAATCATAAGCACCTATGGGTGGGTTATTTTCAAACAACATGAAATAATGTAGCTGCTGGCTGCTGTATTTGGTGTAAAAGCTACCTAGCTTAATTTTTTTATTCGCATCCAAATGTTCGCCTTTAGTTTCTATCAAGATGATTTTCTTAGATTGTGTGTATACAATAAAATCTGGGTAGTGATTAAAATTACCGTTTAACTCAAAACCTCTGCGACTAATATTGCGATGCCAAAACATCACATTATCCATTGCTTCTAAAGCACCTTTTAGTTTACTCTCTAAGCTATTTACGTCTTCTTCCTTGCTATACAAACCTAAGTTGCCGCAAGGCATAGAACGTGTAAGCGTAATGCTTTTAGGAAATGTATAGCGTGGCTTTAATTCAATTTTACCAATAGTTACCCGTTTCTCAAATTCTTCCTCTGCATGGTTATTCATAAAATCATTAACCTTCTTCTTAAGTTTCATTGCATATAGTTCGGGGCTTTGTTTTAGCTCGGCTAGTTTCTCAGGCTCTAAATCTTCAATTACACGTTGGGTATATTTCTTTAGTTCAGGCTGGCTAATGGGCGGCATTTTACCCATTGCATCTATCACCATATTGGCAAGCGATTGTAATTGCAACTCACTACTTAAAGAGTTGATATGCTTAATAATGGCTTCTCTTGTTTTGGCATTAATTTTTACCGCCTGCGGCAGAGATTCGTTGCTGCTTTCTGCTACTAAGTCTACTTCTCTAATGTTTACAGTGATGCTATCAAAATTAATTTTTGTACCTTCTTGCGATAGCTTAAAATTATTCAACAACCATTCTCTATTTACTAACACATAATCATCGTTTTGCAGCAAACTCTTTTGCTCATTCACACGCATAAACTGTGGTATAGCAATGTCTTTTACCACTTCTTTGTATTTGTCTCTAATGATTATTGGCTGCATCATTTCTGCATTTAAAGGTGTGGTGCTTAGTTCTGTATCGCCTAGGCTATCTACTACTTGCTGCAATTGGTTGTAGGCGGCTGTTGCTTTTTGTTGAATGATGGTCGTAACGTCATTGTTAGCGCTAGGCGTAAATACATAATTATCATCTATCAATTCATCCAATGGCTTTTCGGTAGTGGTTTCGCCCTTAAACATATCCATTTGCTCTTGTAGCACATTGGGTATTACTTCTGCTTCTTGCTCTATGCTTACAATCGCCGAATCTCTTGTATTCAATTTGCTAAAACCTTGCTTGTTGAGTGCTTGCACTATGGTATCTAAAGTTCTTTGAAAGTCAGGACTACTTGTAAATACATAGCCCATGTTTAGCATCCTATCGGCTTGCTTGGTAGCATTTGGTAGGCGCAATATTCTACCTAATATTTGTTCTACTTCTACAGGGGTGCTTCTATTAGCTATTGTTGCTAGTATGTATGCAAACGGGCAATCCCAACCTTCTTTCAATGCATTTACGGTAATGATATAGCGTATTTGCGATTGCTTGCTTAATAAATCTTCATTCTTTAATTCGTTAATAGAGGCTGTTTTTATGGCTATGTGTTGCTCATTTAAGCCATATACTTTTACTAGTTTTTCCTTTAGCTTTTGGTAGGTAATATTATCCTCATTGCCCTTGCTTTGTGCTTGAAACAGTACAATAGGCCGTATATAGCTACCACCGTTTGCCTCACCTTCTATGGCTAATCTTTCT
>JAAFHG010000139.1 GCA_013297585.1 Chitinophagales bacterium | reverse complement strand
ATCTTGTTGCGCTGCTTGTTTAGCAACATCAGCATCTTTAGCATCTTGTTGCGCTGCTTGTTTTGCAACGTCAGCATCTTTTGCGTCTTGTTGCGCTGCTTGTTTAGCAACATCAGCATCTTTAGCGTCTTGTTGTGCTGCTTGTTTTGCAACATCAGCATCTTTTGCGTCTTGTTGTGCTGCTTGTTTTGCAACGTCAGCATCTTTTGCGTCTTGTTGTGCTGCTTGTTTAGCAACATCAGCATCTTTAGCATCTTGTTGCGCTGCTTGTTTTGCAACATCAGCATCTTTTGCGTCTTGTTGCGCTGCTTGTTTTGCAACATCAGCATCTTTTGCGTCTTGTTGCGCTGCTTGTTTAGCAACATCAGCATCTTTAGCATCAGCTTGTGCATCCATCTTTGCTTTATCGGCAGCTTGTGCATCGGCTTGTGCATCCATCTTTGCTTTATCAGCGGCTTGTGCATCGGCTTGCGCATCCATTTTTGCTTTGTCAGCAGCTTGGGATGCTTGGGCAGCTTCTTTAGCTTCGTTTTGCGCAGTTTGAGAAGCATTAATGGCTTCTGTTGCCTCAGACTGTGCCCTTGAAGAAGCTGTTATTGCTTCTGTCATCTCTGCCTGTGCCCTTTGAGAAGCTGTAGTTGCTTCATTGGCTTCTGTTTGTGCTCTATTGGAAAATTGCGTTGCTTCGTTAGCTTCTTGTTGCGCTTTTTGCGAAGAAGTAGTTGCTAAGGTTTCATAGTTTTTCAACTTAGCAATTAGTATATCCATGTCTACTAAGGCAGCTCTATTTTTAATTACTAATTGTTCTAGTTCTAGTTCATAAGCAGCAATATCTATAGGCATAACAAGCAGTTTAATGTATTAGTGACTATTATTTACTTAATGGTATCTTTTGTTATAGTTACCTTCTTTTTGTTATTAGTATTTGTTAAGGTTGTGTCATGCCTTTTAAGCATGATAGACTTTATGGTATCTGGTTTTAAAGTATCTTGTTTTATCGCAATTGGTATTGCGTGATCAGCAGCTTTAACTTCAATTGTTTTTTCGACATGGTCAAAAAAAATGTCATAAGTAAACCATCCGCCAACTGCAAGTAATACCAATATTATTGGTAGTATTATTTTTTTGAGATTACCGGCTGCGGCTGCTGCATTAATATGCACTAGGTACATAGAATAATTGTCTTTGGTTTTGCCAAAACAAATTTTTTCAATAACATCGTCGTATTTTATTTTGCCATCGTATTTGTTAAGCACAACTGAAAATAAATTTTCGGTGAACTGTTCCATTAAACCATCGGTACACAATAAAAACCAATCTTGTGTTTGGATATCAGTTAAAACAGTGTATTCAATATCAGTAGGTTTGGTTTGGCTATTTAAACTGCGGGTAATAATGTTGCGTTGGGGATGTTTTTCTGCCTCTGCCTCGGTTATAACGCCTTGTGCAGTTAGCTCTGCAACTAAAGAGTGGTCGGTAGTTTTATAAACGGGCTTGCCATTACGTAATTGAAAAATTTTACTATCTCCACACCAAGCAACATAGGCTTTATCGTTTTGTAGGGTTAGTAAAGTAAGTGTTGTACTAGTATTGGCAGCTTCAGGATTGGTGGCAACAAATTCGTTTACTTTTTGTCTAAAAAGTGCTAATGATTGGTGTAATATTTTTTCAAAATCGGTATCTTTTGCAATTACCTGCTTTTTAAATGTTTCGTAAAAACTGGTTACGGCTAAATCAGAAGCCACTTCACCAAAACTGGAACCACCAACACCATCACAAACTATAAATAACTTAGGATCTTGTGGTTTAAATTGTTTGGGCATAATGGCATCTTCAACATTTTTTCTGCCACCTATTTTATTTAATGAAAAAGTGTTAACAGTCATAAATTTTTTCTTTGTTAAGATGTAAAACAAAACCACCACCCATTATAATAATTAAATCATTTTATTGTACTAGATCGCCCGCTAAACGAAAGCCTATATTTTTATTTCGTTTATTTACAACCTCTGCATTTCTAGCTTTTGGATGAACGAAAAATATATCGTTTTCATAGTCACCACCGCGAATAACCTTACCTTCTTTTGGCGATGGTTGATTATATGAGCCATACCAGTCGTCCGTCCACTCATACACATTACCGAGCATATCGTAAAAGCCATCACCAATACTTTTTCTAGTACCTACTTCATGAGCTTGTTTTTTCGAATTGTTAATATTCCAACTGATGTCGTCAAAATTTTGGGTTTCTCTTAATTGTTTCAAGCACGCATATTCCCACTCCGCATCTTTTGGTAATCTAAATTTTACAGCTTTTGTTAATTTGCCTTCGGTCTTAAGTGTATCTAAAATGCTGTTTAATTTGGCAACAAATGCATTAGCATCATTCCAAGAAATTTCATCGGCAGGATAGTTGGCTTTTGAGGTGTCTTTGTATCTATTGTCTGCCATTACAGTGTTCCAATCTTTTTGCGTTACTTCATTTTTGTGCAATAAAAAGTTGCCTACTGTTTCTTCATGTTCAGGACCATCTGTATTTCTCTTTGCATCATTAGTACCCATATTAAATGTGCCGCCCGCAACACTTATCATATTCGCTATAATATTTTGAATATTTTGCTCTTTTTGAATTAGTAACTGTTCTGCAATTTCAGTTTCTTTAGATACTTTATCAGGGCCATCACTAAGCTTATAGTAAGCTGCACCTGCACTAGTTATTACAACTGCTACAATTGCGACAATTAATCCTGTTTTATTTTTCTTTTTTTGTACTATTTTACCCGTAGCCTCCTCTTGTATGTTGTTTTGTGGTTCTATTGGTCTTTGAATTTCTTGTGTACTCTCGTTATCCTCGATAATCGGTGCGCTAGGTTTTGTCCTTTTTTGCTTTGCAGGTTCTGTAGATGCAGGAACACTTATTTCTTGTGTATTATCATCGGCTGATACACTTAAGTTCTGCGTTTCATCATCATTAATATGTTGCGCATTACTAAAATGATGTAGCATTTGCGAATTAGGTGTATAGCTATCTAAATTAGTTTGGTCTTTTTTATAAACCTGACCTTTTAAAATAGCAATCAATTCTTCAATATCATTTGTTCTTTCATTGGCATTAGAAACAATACATTTTTGCAACGCACTTCTAAAAGGTTCTTCTAATAATGATAGCTTGTCACCCAACCCTTCAGCATTTACAATTTTACTTATCATTTGTGCTGCTGATGTATCGCCTGAGCGAGAACCAAACAATAAATTACCCGTGAGCAAATAATACGCAGTAACACCAAATGCCCATACATCTACATTGTAGCCAATTTTTTTGTTAATACCGTAGCGTTCAGGATTAAACTGTTCTGGCGCCATATATTCTATAGTTCCCAATAAAATGGAAGCACTGGCTTGGTTAGAATCAGCACTTTTACTAATCCCAAAATCAGCAATTTTAGCAACCAGCCTATTTTGTTTATCTCTACCTAATAAAATATTTTGCGGCTTAATATCTCTGTGAATTACGCCTTCGCTATGCAGATACTTTAAGCCCTCTAAAATATCAATCAATAGTTTTCTTAACTGATCTAAATTCAAAGGATTGTGGGTCATGAAGGTTTTCATTTGCCCTTCTTGAACAAACTCCATTACACCTATTTGCACTTCCTCTTCCTGCCCATGAAAATTTCTATTAATTAACGTTTCTACACCATAATACTTTACAATATTTGGATGAGAAAGTATTATTGCTCTTTTAATTTCGTTGATAATTGTATACTTGTTGGAAGCATCTTGAGATTGAAAAAACTTTAACGCTACAGGCATATCAAGTATCTTATCATAAGCCTTATAAACGGTAGCAAATCCACCTCTGCCTAATAAATCTGTTTGGGGATCGTATCTATACTTGTTTAGAATTTCCATTGGTATTTAGAACAGCGTTTGGTAATTAGTTTTGATATAATTCATATGCAATTTAGATATTTTAAGGAATATATTAATAATTGCTTAATTTTTTTAGATATAGTAGCGTTGCTTTTGGATAAATGCGGTTTTGATTTAACTTTTATTGTCTGTATTTTATGCTTTACTTGATACTCAGCTTAATATCAATCACTTTTATTTGAATGGTTGTTTCGTTGTTCCAAGTGTTTTCGTCAATTGTGTAAACGATGTCTAGCGGTTCTTTCATTTGTAGTAAATAGAATTTACTAGCTATATTAAAACCAATACCTGATATAGTTACATTTTGCTGACGCACCGCAAACTTTACATGCTGTTCTTTAACTATTCTGCTAAAACCTGTTTCTACTACTTTTCTTGTTATAAATACAGGTCGCATATTGTCTGGTCCAAATGGTTCCATCTGGCAGATTATTTTGTAAAATGCAGGTGTAATTTCACTAAACTTTAGTTCAGCATCAATCACTATTTCTGGAATTAATAATTCGGGTGTAATGGTTGCTGCTACAGCGTTTTCAAAGGCTTTGCTAAAATTGTCAACCTCTTCTGGTAGTAGCGTCATGCCAGCGGCTGCAAAGTGACCACCATAACCTAATAAATGTTGTTTACAAGCATGAATAGCTTCATATAAATTAAAACCAGAAACACTTCTTGCACTACCAGCAACTACATCACCACTTTTGGTTAATACAATCGTTGGTCTATAATAGGTTTCTATCAATCTGCTTGCAACAATGCCTACCACACCTTTGTGCCAGTGCGATTGGTACACAACTGTCGATTTTCGATGTAGCATGTCAGGGTTTTCCTCAATCATAGCAAGGGCTTCTTCTGTTATGGTGCTATCTGCTTCTCTTCGGTCGGTATTGTCTGTTTGTAGTATTTCTGCAAATACCAATGCCTTTTCAAAGTCTTGTTCTATAAACAATTGCACAGCTTTTTTTGCATCATCCATTCTGCCAGCGGCATTAATTCTTGGGGCTATTACAAACACCAAGTTGTTTATGTGCATTTCTTTAGTAACCGATGATAATTTCATCAGCGCTTTAATACCAGCACAAGGGTTTTCGTTTACTTTTTTAATGCCGTAAAATGCCAATATTCTGTTTTCGCCAGTAATAGGCACAATGTCAGCCGCAATGGCTGTTGCCACCAAATCTAAATATTGTAAATAGGTCGTATCAGGTAATTGTAATCGTTCGCTAATAGCTTGCATTAGTTTAAAACCCACACCACAGCCACAAAGCTCTTTATAAGGATAATTACAATCTATTTGTTTGGCATTTAAAATGGCTACAGCCTTTGGTATTTCTGCATCAGGCAAGTGATGGTCACACACAATAAAGTCTATGCCAAGCTCTTTTGCGTATGCAATTAGGTCTACGCTTTTTATACCACAGTCAAGCGAAACAATTAACGTAATGCCTTGCTCTTTGGCATAATCAATACCCATTTTACTTACACCGTAGCCCTCTTTGTATCTATGAGGTATGTAATAATCAACAAGTGGGTAAATGCTTTTTAAATATTGATACATACTAGCTACGCTAGTGGTACCATCCACATCATAATCACCAAAAACCAATATTTTTTCATTGTTGTTAAAGGCTGCTTCAATTCTTGCAACAGCTTTATCCATGTCTTTCATTAGCCATGGGCTGTGCAATTGCGATAATTGAGGTCTAAAATAATCTTTGGCTTTTTCATAGCTATCAATGCCACGTTGTACCAGCATTTGGCAAAGTGTTCTATTTACTTTCAGAGCACTAGTAAGGCTATCAATGAAGCCTGTTTCTGCCGATAATATTTTCCAACGTTTTTGCATTTATTATTTTGGTTACAGGCTTTTGTACTACTATTAAACTTCGTTGCGTCGCACACTTCAACGCCTTGTACTTTGTGCAGCTATTTGGACAAATGCTAGTATTGTCTGTCAGTGGTATATCTTACCAATTCTTCAAGTGCTTGTCTTGCTTCACTATCTTCAAAGCTGTGCAATATTGCAAGGGCTTCATCTCTAAAGGCAAACATTTTTTTAGTTGCATAATCAATACCACCACATTGGTTTACAGCATCAATTACATAAGCCACTTTTTCAGGCATTGTGTTTTGATTTTTGATGATGTAAATGATTTTCTTTTTAGTGGCTTTGTCGCAAGTATTAAGTGTGTAAATTAATGGCAGTGTTAGTTTTTTCTCCTTAATGTCATTACCTGTAGGTTTGCCAATATCTGCCGTGCCATAATCAAATAAGTCGTCTTTTATTTGAAATGCCATGCCTACTTTTTCACCAAACAAACGCATCTTTTCAATAGCAGTTTCATCCTCAAAAGTGCTACTAGCACCTGCTGCGCAAGCAGAAGCTAATAATGAAGCAGTTTTACCATTAATTATGTCATAATAAATTTTTTCGTCAAGGTTTAAGTTTCTCGACTTTTCCAATTGTAACAATTCGCCTTCACTCATTACTCTTACGGCATTTGTTACAATCTTTAAAATGGCGTAATCTTTGTTATTCAAAGGTAGAAGTAAACCCTTTGCTAACAGGTAATCACCTACAAGTACAGCAATTTTATTCTTCCACAAAGCATTAATGCTAAAAAAGCCTCTTCTTTCATCGGCCTCGTCTACAACATCATCGTGTACTAAAGTTGCAGTATGTAAAAGCTCAACTAAAGAAGCAGCTCTGTAAGTTGATTCGGTGATGTCACCACCTAGTTTAGCACTCAATAGCACAAACATTGGTCTTAGCTGCTTACCTTTTCGCTTTACAATGTATTGCATAATTCTGTCTAGCAAAGGCACACGGCTACGAACAGCTTCTCTGAAGTGATTTTCAAAAAGTGTTAATTCTTTTGATATTATTTTTTTTGCAATTTGCATAATTATGAGGTGCAATATAAATTGCTATAACTATTGAAAGCAGAAAAAGTATTTTGAAGCATTAATTTTGTAATAAATGAGAAAATATAGTCCTTTGATTTTGTTTATTTGATACGATACCTTATTTTTGTTCAAATTATGTTTAAAAATTCTGGCATAATTTTAGCGTTAAAATAAAAAATATTTAAAAAAACAATTTTATGGCAAGCAAAAAGTACACTCTTTTAGCAGTTTTGTTAGTTATGTTACAAATAGCTGGCAATGCTCAAACAAAAACAGATTGGGGTTGGGATTGGAAAGATTCCTCAAAAGTGCCTACCAAATCTATTCCTCAGTACAATGAGTTCTTGAACAATCAGTTTCCTTATCCACCAAAACCAAGAAATGCATGGGAACTAGGATTTACACTCGGTAACAGCGTCGTTATCGGCGACGTACCTTTAAGTAGTAAAAATTATGGCGGCTATGTTATTGGTGCTTCACTTAGAAAGTCAATAAGCCATTTAGTTTCTTTACGCGGTAGTTTGTATTTTTCTCAATCTAGTATTCCTGCTGTTGCTGGAAAGAGTCCATATGTTAAAACTACATCTTTTACAGGGTCTATCGATGCAATATTCTCTATTAATGCCCTTAGCTTCTATAGAGGTAACCCAAAATTGGATTGGTATGGCCTAGCCGGTAGTTCGCTTCTTGTACTTAGTGCTAAAGATCAAGCTGGTAATAATTTAAGATTGCCTGGTGTAAATACTTTGTCTAAATCTGGCAATACTGTTGTTGTACCTACTATTAATTTTGGTGCTGGTGTGTCTTACAAAATAAATAATAAAATCAATATTGGAATAGAAGAGAAATTTTTGGCACCAACTTTTGGATATGATTATTTAGATGGTTTCAAACCTGGTACTGGTTATTCTGCACCTGATTTTATTGCTTTAAGTACAATTAGATTAAATATTAACTTAGGTAACTAGTCTTTTCATTTTAATAATAATACAAAATATATATCATGAATAAAGTTAAATTCTTTTTGATTATTGGTTTATTAGCCATTATTCAAATAAGTGCAATTGCACAAACAAAAATTGGGAAAAAAAGAGTTGAGCCTCTATATTGGTTAAATCCTAATAATTACGCTTACAGCGAGTTGAATGCTCCTAAGCACATGAAAATGCCTAAAGTGGTTTTACCTGATGCTGATAAAGATGGTATTACCGACCAATTTGATTTAGAACCAAATACACCTGCAGGTGCTGCTGTTGATAATCATGGTGTTGCTAAAGATACTGATGGTGACGGTGTACCTGATTATAAAGATAAGGAACTGCTAACGCCTCAAAAAGCTTTTCCAGTAAACGCTGATGGAATTGGAAACTGGCCAGAGCCTTCTTGCTGCAAAGAAATGAAAGATGAACTTTTTAAGCTTAAAGAGGAAGCTGGTCTTGGTGGTTTAGGTGTAAAAGCTTCTTGCGCTATTGCTAGCTTACCAAGTGTACAATTTAAAAAGGGTGCAACTTTAACCAAAGATGCTGAAACTGTTCTTGCTTCTGCGGCTGCTCAAATTAAAGCCAACCCAGATTGTAAAGTAAAAGTAATTGGTTATGTAGGTACTGCAACTGCATCTAAAGCTGCTCAACAACTTAGCTATGATAGAGTTTCTGCTGTAATCAAATATTTGGTTGAAAAACAAGGTATTGCTGAAAGTAGATTATTATTTTTCTATGGCGAAAATGGTGATGCTAATACTGTAGACTTACAAGGTACTACTGAAGACGGTCCTAACACAGTACCGGCACCTCATCCAAACTTAAGATCTAAATAAGTTACTGTATACTTTTAAAAAAGGCTGTTTCAA
>JAAFHG010000269.1 GCA_013297585.1 Chitinophagales bacterium | reverse complement strand
CAACACAATGTGCCTTACAACCCTTTACACAACAAAGGTTTTGTAAGTATTGGTTGTTCACCATGTACAAGAGCCATAAAAGAAGGAGACGATTTTAGGGCAGGAAGATGGTGGTGGGAAGATGCCAGTAAAAAAGAATGTGGTTTACATGCACACTAACACAATAGTTAAAAAATTTAAGTAACAAATAAATGATAGCAACACAACATATAGATTTATTAGCAGCAGGTAATCACCAAGTTTCAAAAAAAACATTTGATTATTTGGATAATTTAGAATCAGAGTCAATACATATTTTAAGAGAAGTTGCAGGCCAATTTGAACGTCCGGCATTGCTTTTTTCTGGTGGAAAAGATTCAATTGTATTGGTGCATTTAGCCTTAAAGGCGTTTAGGCCAGGCAAATTTCCTTTCCCTTTGGTGCATATTGATACAGGACATAATTTTAAAGAAGCACTTGATTTTAGAGATGCTTTAGCAGAAAGCATTGGCGAAAAATTAATTGTAAGTAAAGTTGAAGATACTATAAAGCAGAAAAATTTAACAGAGCAAAAAGGCAAATTTGCCAGCCGCAATGCCCTACAAACCTTTACTTTATTAGATACTATTGAAGCGTTTAAATTTGATGCCTGTATTGGCGGAGCTAGAAGAGATGAAGAAAAAGCAAGAGCCAAAGAAAGAATTTTTTCTATTAGAGATGAGTTTGGGCAATGGGATCCAAAATTACAAAGACCAGAGTTGTGGAATACCTACAATGGCAGAATTGATAAAGGTGAAAATGTAAGGGTTTTTCCCATAAGCAATTGGACAGAACTAGATATATGGAATTACATTAAAAGAAACAATATTGAATTACCTGCTATTTATTTTGCACATGATAGAGAGGTATTGGAGTACCAAGGCCAGTTGGTTGCTACTTCTGAATTTATAAAAGTAGAAGAAGGCGATATAGTTTCTACAAAAAAAGTTAGGTACAGAACAGTAGGAGATATGACATGCACAGCTGCAGTTGAATCAACGGCTAATACCATTGATGATATCATTAAAGAAATAATTACCACAAAAACAAGTGAACGTGGTGAAACAAGGATTGATGATAGAGTAAGCGAGGCCGCCATGGAAGACAGAAAAAAGGGCGGTTATTTTTAGTGGAAATATGTAATTATTTAAAGAGTTTATTAAAAAGAAAAACAACAAATGGATTTATTAAGATTTATAACCGCAGGCAGTGTAGATGATGGCAAAAGCACATTGATAGGTAGGTTATTGTATGATAGCAAATCAATCATGATTGATCAGTTAGAAGCAATTGAGCTACAGAGTAAAAACAAATCTGATGGCGAAATTGACTTGGCATTGCTTACTGATGGCTTACGTGCCGAAAGGGAGCAAGGTATTACTATTGATGTTGCTTATAAATATTTCAATACACCAAAGCGAAAGTTTATTATAGCTGATGCGCCAGGCCACATACAATACACACGTAACATGGTTACAGGTGCATCTAATGCAGATTTGGCTATTATTTTAGTAGATGCCCGGCATGGTGTGGTGGAGCAAACTAAAAGGCATTCCATTATTGCATCTTTATTAAATATTCCACATATAGTTGTTGCAATAAACAAAATGGATTTAATTAATAATGATGTGGAGGCATATAACAAAATAGTTACTCAATATGCCGAAGTAGCTACTTCACTGCAGTTAAAAAATATTACTTACATTCCAATTAGTGCTATTAATGGTGATAATATAGTAGATACGTCAGCTAATTTTCCTTGGTATGTTGGAAAATCTTTATTGCAAATTTTGGAAACAGTTGAAGTTAGTAGTGATATTAACTATAGAGATGCTAGATTTCCTGTGCAATATGTAATACGGCCGCAAACAGCAGCATTACATGATTATAGAGGTTATGCAGGAAAATTAATTAGCGGTATTTATAAAACTGGTGATGCAGTTACCATTTTGCCATCGGGGGTTTCTAGTACAATTAGTGCCATTGAAATAAATGGAGAGCAGGTTGATACAGCATTTGCGCCGCAAAGTATAGTGTTGCATTTACAAGATGATGTAGATGTAAGCAGGGGAGATGTAATTGTTGCAGCCAATAATTTACCCAAAGTTGATAATGAGCTAGAAGCACTGCTTTGTTGGATGGGTAACAAACCATTGGAAGAAGGCAATAAGTATTTACTACAAATTAATAGTAAAGTAGTAAAAGCTGTTATAAAATCCATAGAGTATAAATTAGACGTACATTCTTTACAACAAGAACCAGCGCCAGCAAAAGCTATATTAAATGATATTGTAAAGGTTATCATCAAAACAGCGTCACCAATTGCTTTTGATAGTTATAGAAAATTACGTGTTAATGGTGGCGCAATTTTAATTGATGAAACCAGTAATGTAACAGTTGGTGCATGTATGATTCAATAAAAAATAAATGGCAAACAATATTTTTATACAACAAATTGTAAAACGGCAACTGCAATCCAAGCAAAAATTTCCTGATAAAGCCTTGGCTGTTCAGTTTATTAATCATTTGTTTGGCTTTTTGTTTATACCTAGCCAAACATTAAAAAATGAGGAGCAGGCCTTAGTTGAATTTACTCAGTTACAACAAACCTTACTACAATTATTATATTCCATTGGTTATAGTAAAGAAGAAAGCGAAAACATAGTAGATAATTTTTTTAATAATCTTCCTTTAGTGTATGATGCTTTGTTACAAGATGCATCAGCAGTACTGCAATTAGATCCTGCAGCAAATTCATTAGAAGAAGTAATGGTTGCTTATCCTGGTTTTTTCGCAACTGCTGTTTATCGTTTTGCCAATTATTTACACTTAAAAGGGGTAACCATTTTGCCAAGGCTTTTTGCTGAATATGCACATAGTACAACAGGTATTGATATCCATCCTGGTGCAGCAATTGGCCAATCTTTTTTTATCGATCATGGCACAGGTATAGTAATTGGCGAAACTGCTATTATTGGCAATTCAGTAAAAATATATCAAGGTGTAACGCTTGGCGCATTGAGTGTAAGCAAAGATATGGCTACACAAAAAAGGCACCCAACCATTCAAGATAATGTGGTGATATATGCTGGTGCAACAATTTTGGGTGGCGATACAATTGTAGGCTACGATAGCGTAATCGGTGGTAATGTTTGGTTAACCAATTCTGTATTGCCCAATTCAATTGTGTATCAAAAAAGCGATATAGTGGTAAGGGATAAAAATCCACTGCCAGATATATTAAATTTTGTGATCTAAAAAAATATTTTAAACTGTAAATTTTATACAATGAAAGCAAATAACATTTTAGCAACAATTGGCAATACACCACATGTGTTATTGAATAAATTATATGGAAATGACCATGAAGTTTGGATTAAATTAGAAAAATCCAATCCAGGTGGTAGTATAAAAGACCGTATTGCATTGGCCATGATTGAAGATGCGGAAGAAAAAGGATTGTTAACCAAAGACAGCATTATTATTGAGCCTACATCTGGCAATACAGGTGTTGGATTGGCATTGGTAGCTGCTGTAAAAGGTTATAAAATTATATTGGTGATGCCTGAAAGCATGAGTATTGAACGCAGAAGATTAATGTCGCTCTATGGTGCCGAATTTGTATTAACCCCACGTGAAAAAGGAATGAAGGGTGCCATTGAAAAAGCCACTGAATTAGTAGGTGCAACTCCCAATGCATGGATGCCACAACAATTTGATAATGCAGCCAATACTGCTATACATCGAAAAACAACAGCCTTAGAAATATTAAACGACTTTCCTGATGGGTTGGATTATTATATAACTGGTGTGGGTACTGGCGGACATATTACTGGTGTTGCTGAAATTTTAAAGCAACATTTTCCCAATTTAAAAGTATTTGCAGTTGAGCCTGTTTTGTCGCCAGTTTTAAGTGGCGGTGCACCTGGGCCTCACCCAATACAGGGCATTGGTGCTGGGTTTGTTCCATCAATATTAAATCAACAAATATTAGATGGTGTAATTCAAGTAAGCAAGGAAGCAGCTTTTGAATATGCCCAGCGCTTGGCAAAAGAAGAAGGAATTTTGACAGGTATATCTACTGGCGCATCTTTAGCTGCTGTTGCACAAAAATTAGTTGACATACCTGCTGGTTCTAAAGTATTAACTTTTAATTACGATACAGGGGAACGTTACTTATCAATAGAAGGATTATTTGCCTAATTTTTTTACAAAGGCTTTTTATAAATTGGTGTATTTTAAAAGCCTATCAATTTAGTAGACAATGATGAACCAACCCATTAATCTTATTGGCAAAGTTATACTTGCAGCAGCTGGCTGTGGCGATCCTGAATTGATTACTGTTAAAGCTGCAAAATATTTACAACAAGCTGATGTTGTGTTAACTGACAGATTGGTTAGTGAGCAAATAATAAATGCCTATGTAAAAAAGTCTGCCGAAGTGGTGTATGTAGGTAAGCAACATAACAATGCAGCATCGGTTAGTCAACAATTAATAAATGAGTTGATAGTTAAATATGCAAAGCAAAATAAGCTGATAGTACGTTTAAAAGGTGGCGATGTAGCATTTTTTAGCAATGTGTTAGATGAGTTAGAAACTTTAATTGCCAATCAAATTCCATTTGAAATTGTACCTGGTATTACTGCTGCTTCTGGTGCGGCTGCCTATGCAGGTATTCCATTAACAGCAAGGGGGTATAGTACGTCGGTAAGAATGTTAACTTATTACAAGCAAACTATTTTTAGTGAAAGCCTTTGGGCAGAATTAGCCGCTACAGATGATACACTTGTTTTTTATATGAGTAGCGAAAATGTAACAGCAATCGTAAATTTTTTAACAAAAAATGGTATTGCGAATGATAAATTATTAGCCATTGTTCAACAAGCTACCACACCTGCACAAAAGGTAGAGGTATACAATATGTATTCGTTTAATACCTTGGAGCAAGCTCCCATTTTAGCTTCACCAACATTATTAATAATTGGCAGGGTAGTGGCTTTGCATCATACATTTAATTGGCAAAATAATAGTAACGAAAACATAGCCTATTTTAAACGAATTGAAACAGAAACTGCATAAGAAAATTTATATACCATGTTGAGTGAAAACAAATTACTTATTTGGGAAGAATTGATTGGTAAGGCATCTGCTACGGAACTGGCATGGATGAATGGCTATTTAAATGCCTTGGTAAAAAAAAGTGGCGTAACTGAAACTTCATTGATTGTTGAGCAAAAAGCAGTACAAAAACTCACCATTGTATATGGCACTGAAACAGGCAACGCAAAAAAGTTAGCCACTAATTTTGCCAAACAAGCAAAGGCGAAAAATATACTAGCTAAAGTAATTGGTATGGATCAGTATAAGTTAACAGATTTACCAAACGAAGAGTACTTAATGGCTATAGTAAGTACGCATGGTGAAGGTGAGCCACCTGCTGCCGCATTAAATTTTTACCAACATATTCACCAACAACAAATAAGCTTACAAAAATTAAAGTATAGTGTATTAGCATTGGGTGATACTTCTTATCCGCTTTTTTGTAAAACAGGTGAGGAAATGGATGAACGATTTACAAAACTTGGTGGGCAACGAATTGTGCCTTTACAAAAATGTGATGTAGAGTATGAAATAGATGCAAACAATTGGTTTGATAACGTTTTAAAACTAGTACAAGCTTCAACTGAAAAACCTAATAATCAAAATAAATTGGAAGTTCCGCCAGTTAAAAAGGTGAAACAAGTTTTT
>JAAFHG010000542.1 GCA_013297585.1 Chitinophagales bacterium | reverse complement strand
CCATTTTATTATGCCGCACCTGCCATTGGTAAAATCAATTTAGCTAACAATACCTTTAGCAATACAAGCGGCACAGGGGTGCGTATTACCAAAACAGGATTGGGTTCTTTTTATTCACCGAATGTAACAGCCTTAGGCAATATCATCAACATAGCCGACAATACTTTCAATGATTTGAACACCAACAAAATCTCAAATGAAGCCATCCGCATCGATAATACTACAGCGATAGTAGATGCTATAAATGGCGTGAGAATTGGCATTTATACCAACACCATCACAGATTATACCAAAGGCGTGGACGCATTGCGCTTGAACCAAATGATGAATGTGTATGATAATACCATGACCTTACGCAACATTAACAATGCCAAAGGTATCGTCTTCGACAACTGCGCTGGCTCTAGCATTACGAATAACAACATCAAAACAACAGCCACTACAATTCCTGCTTTATCCGCCAACAATGGCCAACAAGGCATCTTTGTGAGTAACAGTTTAGGCATAAAAGTGCAATGTAATAAAATGGATTTCATTTATGCTAACTTAGTCTTTGATGGCGCAAACACCTCTGCCAATAATATAGTAGGCAATGAAATGAATGGCGGCTTCCGTGGCCTCGTTTTACAAAACTCTGGCACCATAGGCCAGCAAGGCTCCGCCAGCAGCAACAGCCACAACAAATGGGGAGCGAGTGCTAAATTCCCTGTGGCGAGTGGGGCTTTTAAAACGTATATGAATAATCCACCATTGCCTTTTGACCCAAATGTATCAAGTAAATTATACTTGGCTGCACCACCATTAAATGCTGAGAATGGTAGATTTAGTGCAAGTATGCAAGCCTATCAAACAGGAACAGGTATTATTGCTTCGACAGCGCAAAATACAAATCCTTGTGCCTTTGCTGCTGCTGCACAAACAGCAAGTGCAGCAAATCCAAGCAATACAAGTGCTGCTAGCAGTTTAGCACCTTTGGCTAGTATGCCTAGTTCTGCCTACTTAACACCTGAACAAGAATGGGAAACACAAATGGCACTATACGAGACCTTAGACAATGATGCGAATTTAGGAAAAGCCAATAACACTTTAAAAAATTATTATAGTAATAAAAGCAATACAACTATTGGAAAATTAAAAGCTGCTGATAATCTAGCCAAGACAGGCAATCTAAAATCTGTTAAAACGAAACTCTTAAGTATTAGTAATCCATCTGCGATAGAGTTGTTAAATCAGCAATACAGAGATTTAATTTTAGAATTAAGTATGCACGATAGTTTGGTCTATGATAGTAATTTTAAAAGCCAAGTATTATCTATAGCAAACGCTTGTGAAAATAATGGCTTAGTGGTAAAGCAAGCTAGGGTTTTAGCACAGTATATTTATAACACTACTAATTTAGTGTTTTCTAATAATTGTGCATCAGGCAATAGGAGTATAGGAAATAATAATGTTATTGAGGATAATACTTTGCAACCTACTACAGAGGGAAAATATGATTTGTTTCCTAATCCAAATAATGGTAAATTTGAAATACAAGCCAATACAGAGGAAAGCAAACTTAATATTATTGTAAAAGATGTATTGGGTAAAGTTGTATTTAAACAAGAACTAGAATTAAAAGCTGGTAAAGTCCATTTGGATTTGAAGGATTTAAAAGCTGGTTTGTATTTTGTGAGCATTAATGATACAAGTATTATCAAATGGATAAAAGAATAAGTCAATACCAATTTAAACAGCAGATAATCTTTATCTGCTGTTTTTGCTTTTATTTTATTTCAATAGCCCAAGTAAAAAATTTGTTGAGGAATTATAGTTTAGATACTTTAGCTATTGGTAATTGTGGCACAAACAATGCTGATGTGGCTTTATTTTGGAATCTAAATTTATTCAACACACCTTTATCTTATAATTCGTGCATTTTAGATACCTTTTATTCAGTACCAAAAAATCAAAACGGTTTTCAATATTCGAAAATTGGTTCTGGTTATGGAAATATTGATTTAATAGGTAACATTTGGGGATCAAATGGAAGACTATATTTGCAAAATAAGTTAAGTAAAAAATTAAAATTAAAAAAACATTATATATATATATATATATCTCTCTCAGATAAAAGCACCTTTGCAACAAGTTCGGTACAAATCGCATTTACACAGAATAATATTTCTAATTCAACTTGCTGTGGTTTGCTAATTCCATTACCTTTTGGATTTACACCTCAAATCCAAAACTCATTTGGGAATGTTTTTTCTGATACTTTGAATTGGATAAAATTTGGGGGAAGTTTCAAAGCCAACGGTAATGAGGAATATATAAGCATAGGAAATTTTAAAACTGATATGAATACAGATACAATTCGAATTAATAATTCGCCAATTTCAGGAACCAGCTACTACGTCGACGACATGCACCTTGTAGAAGAAGACCGTGCAGTAGCTTATTTTGATACCACTTTAGAAGTACCGCTTTGCATCAATCTCGGAGATTCTGTGGTGCTAGGTGATACCTTAATAAGACCTTGGTTACAATACGAGTGGAAGGATGCTTTTGGCAATGTGCTTTGTACTACTAGAAATTGTGCTTATTATGGGAATAGCATAGGCACATCTTATGCTACCGTCACTATTATAGACAC
>JAAFHG010000419.1 GCA_013297585.1 Chitinophagales bacterium | reverse complement strand
ATTTACACGTAATGTAGGATCTTCTTCAACCAATTTAGCAATAGCCATACCCATTTTATCAACGTCTGCTTGCGTTTTAGGCTCAACAGCAATTGCAATTACTGGTTCTGGAATAAACATATTTTCTAAAGCAATAGGAAATTTCTCATCGCACAACGTATCACCAGTTTTAATTTCTTTAAACCCTACAGCAGCGGCAATATCACCTGCTTCAATAAAGTCTACAGGATTTTGCTTGTTAGCAAACATCTTCATAATACGGCTAATACGCTCTTTTTTACCGCTTCTTACGTTTAATACATAACTACCAGCATCTAAGTGACCAGAATAGCAACGGAAGAAAGCCAAACGACCAACGAAAGGATCGGTCATAATTTTAAAAGCCAAAGCTGCAAAAGGTTCTTTAGCATCAGGTTTTCTAGTTACAACTTCACCATTATCAGGATTAACACCTGAGATATCATCAACATCAACTGGGCTAGGTAAGTAACGGCAAACAGCATCTAAAGCAGTTTGCACACCCTTATTTTTGAAAGAAGAACCGCACATCATAGGAACAATGCTTAAATCGATACAAGCCTTGCGGATTGCTTCGTGCATTTCATCTTCTGTAATGCTATTAGGATCGTCGAAGAATTTTTCCATTAAATTGTCATCGTATTCAGCAACGCTTTCAACCAATTTAGCTCTCCACTCGTTTGCTTCATCCACCATATCAGCAGGCACAGGAATTTCGTCAAAGGTCATACCTTCTGTTTCCATATGCCAAATAATACCTTTCATTTTAATCAAATCCACCACACCGGTAAAATCATCTTCAGCACCAATTGGTAATTGTAAAGGCACAGCATTAGCACCTAACATTTCTTTAACTTGGTTCACCACCATTAAGAAATCAGCACCACTTCTATCCATTTTGTTTACAAAACCAATACGAGGTACTTTGTAACGGTTAGCTTGGCGCCATACTGTTTCAGATTGTGGTTCAACACCATCAACCGCACTAAACAACGCAATTAAACCATCCAAAACACGCATACTACGTTCTACTTCAATAGTAAAATCCACGTGACCTGGAGTATCAATAATATTAAAATAGTAGCTTTTTGTGTTTGCATCTGCAACACCTTTATTGGTAGGAAACTTCCACTGACAGCTTACAGCTGCAGAAGTAATAGTAATACCACGCTCTTTTTCTTGCTCCATCCAGTCGGTAGTAGCAGCACCATCGTGTACTTCACCAATTTTGTGAATCATACCGGTATAACGTAAAATACGCTCGGTAGTGGTGGTTTTACCCGCATCAATGTGAGCGGCAATACCAAAGTTTCTCTGAAATTTTAAGTCAGCCATAACGCTTTGTTATTTTGTTTGTGTGATTTTTATTATTATCTGAACCACGATTTGGGTAGATTTCATGGATTAAAAAGATTAAACCATTTTTATCTCCATTTTTTCGAGCCGCAAAGGTAGGGGTTTAACTTATTTAAAATTTGGGCAACTATTTTTTTGTATGCAGCTTAATTAAATTATTTATATAATAATGCACTATAAATTATTCTCTGCTCTAGTTTCTGTTAGTACCATCACACCATGCGTTTAAAGCCAGATTTAATAATTAATGCAATGATTTTTATTAGTCTTAATGATTTTATGAACTATATCTTATACATGCTAATCACGTCAACATTCTCTTGGAAGAGTTTTACTAGAACAACCTATTGCATAAGCGGGCTGAGCGGTAATAATTCCATTATTTACAATTGTGCCTTCACTTCATTATACGCTTGCCAAATTTCTTGAACAACTTCTGCAGCAGGCTTTATTGCATCTATAAGAGCACTCACTTGCCCAATTTCTAATTCACCTTCAATTAAATCGCCTTCAAACATGCCTTTTTTAGCTCTGCCTTTGCCCAATTTGTTTTTCATGTAGCTAACTGATAAACCCTGTTCTTCACCAAACTTCATGTCTTCAGAAAACTGATTTCTTAATAACCTAACAGGCACTAGACGTTTCATTTGCAAGCAGGTATCACCTTCTTCTGCTTTTATTACTGCTTGCTTAAACATACTGTGGGATGAGGCCTCAGGTGTACATACAAACCTACTACCTATTTGTACCGCCTCTGCACCTAGCACCATTGCAGCTAGCATTTGCCTGCCAGTAGCAATACCACCTGCAGCAATTATAGGAATATTTACTGCCTTTGCAACAGCTGGCACTAGCACCATAGTAGTTGTTTCTTCTATGCCATTGTGCCCACCGGCTTCAAAGCCTTCGGCTACAACCGCATCGCAACCTGCTTCTTGTGCTTTTAATGCAAATTTGCTACTACTTACCACATGAACCACTACAATACCATGTGCTTTTAATATGGCAGTATAAGTTTTAGGATTACCAGCACTTGTAAAAACAATCGGTATTTTTTCTGCAATAATTATTGCAATATGCTTATCAATTTCAGGATACAACAATGGTAAATTTACCCCAAAGGGTTTGCTAGTTGCGGCTTTACACTTAGTAATATGTTCTTGCAATACTTCAGGATGCATGCTGCCAGCACCTATTAAACCAAGCCCACCCGCATTACTTACAGCACTTGCAAGTTTCCAACCACTAGCCCATACCATGCCTGCTTGTACAATGGGCAATTGAATGTTAAATAATGTAGTAATTCTGTTAGCCATAATTGTAGGTATCAAAAGCTAAAAAGATGAAACGATTACTTGTTACCTCTGCCTTATATACGCATTTATACCTATACTTCTGCCATTTCACTTAAATATTGTTTTTCTTCTTTAAATGCTTTGCGTGGTTTTAATCCAAGTAGTTCAAACATGGCGTTATCCTCATCAAAACTTGGGTTTGGTGTAGTCAATAATTTATCGCCAGCAAAAATTGAATTGGCGCCAGCCATAAAACACATTGCTTGTTCAGTAATGCTCATATCGGTTCTACCAGCACTTAAACGCACCATTGTTTTAGGCATTAAAATACGTGCAGTCGCTATCATACGTATCATATCCCAAACCACCACTTTCTCATTATTTTCTAGCGGTGTACCTTTTATAGCTACCAATGCGTTAATAGGCACACTTTCAGGATGTTCAGGCATATTACTAAGCGTGTGCAACATCTTAATTCTGTCTTCATGCGTTTCGCCTAAGCCTATAATACCGCCACAACACACCGTAACGCCAGCTTTACGTACATTATCTAATGTTTGTAAGCGGTCATCGTAGGTACGTGTGCTAATAATTTCGCTATAATGTTCTTTACTCGTATCTAAATTGTGGTTATACGCATATAAACCTGCTTCTGCTAATCTTTCGGCCTGACTTTCGGTAAGCATACCTAATGTACAACAAACTTCCATACCTAATTCGTTTACACCTTTTACCATGTCTAGTACACGGT
>JAAFHG010000062.1 GCA_013297585.1 Chitinophagales bacterium | reverse complement strand
CTTTAAGGCTTCCATTGGATTGCCTTTTAAATCGATTAACTGCTGAACTAGTTTAAAAGTATCTCTAAAAATGAATTTGCTACGGTCTAGCGTACCAAAAATGTTAGAGGCAGCTCTGAATTTTGAGCCTTTTACATTTTCAAACAAAATAGCTGGCCCTTTTGCTTCGTACATACGCAAATGAATGGCTGCCATTTCTAAATATGGGTCAACTTCTTCTTTTATACGAACGAGTTGGTTGTTTTTTTCTAAATCGAGTAAGCAAGATTCTAGTGATGAATATGACATATTTTAATAACAGCTTTTGAGACAAATGGTTGAGCTTCAAAGCTAAGCTGTGTAAATTAAAAATTGTAGGATAAACTAGGGTTAAAAACCTGATGCCAATCAAATGATAATTTCATGCTTAGGAAAATAATTTTCCTGAGCAGGAAATTTTAGTTTAATGCGCGTCGAACTTCATCCTTTTCATAAAAGCTAAAAAGCATACTTATTTAGCTTTTATATTACCGATTTCAATAAGGCAACATTCGCATCTTTATTAAAAGCTGCAGGTATATGAAAAGATAAGCCCTGTAAAACTTGACAAGTAATATGCCCTTCTTTACTTTTTAATTCTAATTCAAATACACCATTTTGTAGTAAATATTGCTCAATGGTCTCTTTGGTTGTGTCAACAATCCAATATTCTTTTACGCCATGTAACGCATAATCTTCAAACTTAATTCCCCTATCATTTTTTTCGGTTGAGTCTGATAAAATTTCCACTATAAAATCTGGTGTAGGAAATATTTTTTGCTTCGCAGTAAATTTATCAGCTTTATTACTTTTCCAAAAAACAATATCCGGCTCATAACTATTTCTACTCAGTTCAATCATGCATTTTTCTATGCCTAATTTACCTAAACCGTTTAGGGTATTGTACACAGTTAAAATAGAGTAGATAAATGTTATTGCATCATTATGACGCAGCATTACAGGTGAATGCAAAATAATTTCACCGTTGATGTATTCAGCTTTATCATCTTCAGTGATATTGTTGTAAAATTCAATTCGATGTTGTTTCTCTTCTTTCAAAACTTGCTGCAATTCACTAATGTATTGTGGCAGCTTAGGCGATTTAATGATGGCATCTAGAACAGCTTCCATAAAATTCTTTTCATCAAATTTATAACTTAATGCTGATAATTTTGCAACATGACAAAGCTGAGTGTAAACATCAACAAATTTGCGACAATACGTAACAGTCGTGGTGGCAACAATCCTAATGTAAAGCAAGCTGCCATTGATGCGCAGCGATTTGGTGCAGATGGTGTAACGGTGCATCCACGGCCAGATGAACGACATATAACTTACCAAGATGTGTATGACATCATGCCAATCATTACCACAGAGTTTAACATAGAAGGTAATCCTACAGAGCAAAAATTTGTTGACTTAGTACTATCGGTAAAACCACATCAGGTAACGCTTGTGCCAGATGCTTTGGGGCAAATAACCAGCAACCACGGCTGGGACACAATTGTACACAAAGACTATTTGATAAATATTGTTAGCGTTTTTAAAAATGCTGGTATTAGAGTATCCATTTTTGTAGACCCAATTATAGAAATGGTTGAAGGCGCTGCGCAAACAGGTACCGATAGAATTGAATTGTACACAGAAGGCTATGCAAAGGCTTTTGAAGTGTCGAAAATCGAAAATAGACAATCGGTAGTTCAACCTTACTTAGATGCAGCCATTAAAGCCAAAGAATTAGACTTAGGTTTAAATGCTGGTCATGATTTAGACTTACATAATTTACAATATTTTGCAAAAACAATACCTTGGCTTGATGAAGTAAGTATAGGTCATGCCATGGTTTGCGATGCCTTGTACATGGGATATGAAAATGCAGTGCAGATGTATAAAAGACAATTAAATTTTTAAAGAAAATATATTTTACGTACAAAATTTATACATTTGTGGTATAAAAATAAACGTTATGGATGCAAAAATAACTTTAAGCTTTGATGAAGATGTAATTGCCAAAGCAAAACGCTTTGCAGACAGCCAAAACATAAGCCTATCGAGGCTTACAGAGTTTTTATATAGTAAGCTCACTAAAAATAATTACGCTTCACTAGAAGATTTGCCCGTTTCAGATTGGATAAATATTGCAGCCGAAGGGCCTGCCGAATATGTAACACAACGTAAAAACAGCAGAAAACTAAAAGACGAATTTTATCAATCAAGAAAATAAAGCATGAAAGTATTTCTTGATGCTAACATTTTGGTAACGGTTTTAAACAAAGAATATCCAACATTTAGCTACGCAGCTAGAGTGCTAAGTTTGGCAGATAATCCTAAATACCAGTTATTCACTTCGCCTATTTGCTTTGCAATTGCTTTTTATTTTTCATGCAAAAAAAGTGGTGCAGTACAGGCAAAAAAGAAATTAGCACTGCTGGCAGAAAAAATACAAATAGCTGAAAATAAACAGGTTGATGTGTTGAAAGTTGCTAACAATAAACAAATACTGGATTTTGAAGATGGTTTGGAATATTACGCAGCGCTAAATGCAGATTGCAATTGTATTGTAACCGAAGACTTGAAAGACTTTCATTTTTCTGAAATTGCAATACTTAATTCAGAAAATTTTTTACGGCAGCACGTTATTTAATAAACCCAAAAAAGCCGTACTAGCAAGATTTTATACTTTTATGTTTCCATTTCTATTAGTTTTCCAGCTTTTACTAACCTTTAACGCTTCTTTAATGTAAGTGCTGTGTAATTTGCACAATCGAATAAGAATATGAGATTAACATTTACTTCATTTATTATTTTACTGTCTATCACGTTTTGTAATGCTCAAAGCCTTACAGGTATTTGGCGCGGCTATTTCATACAAAGAGATTTTGATATTTATAAAGGCAAGCCCACAGAAGACAAGTACAAGTACGAAATACAAATTAATAATTTAGCAAACAATAGTGTTGAGGGTGTAACATATTCTTATAAAACGACCGTATTTTATGGCAAAGCTTCTATGCAAGGCATTTACACAAAAAAAACACGAAACCTTATTTTAAAAGAGTTGAAAATGTTGGAATTAAAAATATCGAACAACACCTCGCCTTGCTTGATGACATGCTACCTAGATTTTGGTAAAATAGATGGCAAAGAAACTCTAACAGGTACTTATACAAGTGTGAGCGAAAAAAATACTGACTGTGGTTCGGGTACAGTTTTTTTAGAGAAAGTAACCACTACAGAGTTTGAAAAAGAACCATTTTTATTAAAGAAAAAAGACTTAGCGCCGCTAGGAAAAAAGCCAACAGAAACGCCATCAACTACAACTAAAAAGCCACAACCAAATAAAGCACCTGTTAGTACTGCTAAGCCTGTAAAACCCAATAAAAATTTACCTGCAATAACAACAGCACCAAAAGTAAAGCCAGGTGCTGAGGGATTTGTAGTAGATAAAAATAATGTAGTAAAAGTGCCCAATAAACCTAGCAATATAGACACTATTGTAAACCCTAAGCTCGTTACACCAGCTATACCACAACCTAAAAAGCAAGAAACTGTAACTAAAGTACCCAAGGTATTGCTTGAAAGAGAAAATAATCTGCAAAAAACATTGATTGTAGACCAACAAGATGTACAAATTGATTACTATGATAATGGTCAGATAGATAATGATACCATAACTGTATACCATAATAATCAAGTATTGATAAACAGAGGCAGATTAAACACTAGACCGCTTACTTTAACTATTCATCTAGACGAACAAAACCCAAAATACGAGCTCATTACAGTAGCTGAAAACTTAGGCGATACACCACCAAACACAGCATTGATGGTGATTACAGCGGGCAGAAAACGTTATGAAGTGTACATTACATCTGATGATAAAAAGAACGCAAAAGTAGTTTTAGAGTATCAAGTACCGCCCAAAAAGATGCAGTAGAAGTATACATACACGTACGTCGTTATTCAATTGAGGTGCTTAAGGGTAAAGGACAACCGTTTTAATTTAAATAAAATTAATTTACATTAGCATTTATTATTATTCATAAAATAAATATTGATTTATTTGGTTCAAAATCAATTCGATATCTCATAAAGGTGCCGACTACAAGCGGAATAAATTTTTATGAAAAGCTACTACGATATTTTCAACAAAAAAGTCCTTTTTTGAAGTATGTAAACTTCCAAAAAACGATAAAGGAGCAGAATAAATCTACACCTTCATCGTTTTTACAACTAAAATTTATACTTTTTAATATAAAATGATTAACTGTAAAAATACTATTTAACCAAAATAGGTTTTGAAACAATAATCTTGGTTAAATCTTTTACTGTGATATAGTAATTGCCAGTTGCTAATGTTACTGATGTACTATCGAAAGTATCGCACCTTTTTGCATACTAGTAAAAGCTATGGTATTAGTGAAATGTATTGTTAACGTATTATCACAACTACAGAAAAATTGTTGCAACAATCACCAACTTTTCATTTGTCAGGCAAAAAAGCCTTGCATAGTGGCGACAATAATTTTGAGGTAATAGTGGTTGATGTAAGCGAGCATCCTGTGGAACAACCCTAAAAAACAGCAATAAATTACTCTGGCAAAAAGAAACGTCATACGTTAAAAAGTCAAATAGTTGTTGAACAAAAAAGTGGTAAAATACTAGCGGTACACATCTACAACGGTCGCAAACATGACCCGATAGCTATCGGGTTTCGACTATTCAAAGAAAGCCGTTTACCAATACTGCCTACTATCGAAATACAAGCTGATAGTGGTTATCAAGGCATACAACACAAGCACACAAATAGTAAAATACCTATCAAGGGTAAAAAGAAAACACAGCTTACAAACGCACAGAAAAAGGAGAATCAGTAATTGTCTTCAACAAGGGTCGTAGTATAAAAAATTATCATAAAAATGAAAATATTTAGAACACTACCTGAAAATACAGAAATAGAAGACGATTTGCTCTTAGAATTAACCTAAGCGCTGTAATTTGTAATTACCAATTGCCATTTTAATTTTATGTTAGAGGTCTAATAGCATTCAAGGGGAATTATAAAATATGTTTGCGTTTATTTAATTCAACAAATTACTAATAAATTGCAATTGGGCAGTAGTCACAGCTGTTTGGCACATCGATTTATGGTTAAGTTCACCTTTAAAGCGAAATAAACCGTGTATGCTATTGCCCTATTTAATTAATTTTTTGGTAAGCACTTAGAATTACTTTTTAGTTTTACTTCCTTAATTTATTCATTTGATTACTATTATTTATGAGGATGCAGATATTGCTGTGGTGCATAAACCTGCTGGTTTAGCATCGCAAGTAACTGCATCTGGCAGCAATAGCATTATCAATACATTACCTGAAACTTGGCAGCCTGTACACCGGCTAGACCAACGTGTGAGCGGGTTGGTATTATTTGCCAAAAACACAGCAAGCTTTATTGTACTGAGCAAAGCATTTGCCGATAGGCAAGTAACCAAAAAATACCGTGCTGTTGTGGCTAACCAACCACAGCAAGCAAGCGCTACGCTAATACATTGGTTATTAAAAGATGGTAAACAACAGAAGGTAAAAGCCTTTGGGAAGGCCGTGGCACATAGTGTAGAAGCACAGTTAAGTTATGCATTGGTTCAGTCGTCTTTAAAATATCATTTGCTAGATATTACCTTGCTTACAGGGCGCTTTCATCAAATAAGGTCGCAACTAGCGGCTATCAATTGCGCTATTGTAGGTGATGTAAAATATGGCTATAAACGAACCACACCTGATGGCAGTATCTTCTTGCAATCTTACTATTTGGCGTTTACTCATCCTACAAGTAAAGCGCCATTACAATTTGAAATAGACATGCCTGAACTGTGGCATAAATATGGGCTATAAATACTGGCTGATAATTTTGGTAATAAAGGCTGTAGCTTGTGTTTCTTTTAATGACGCATATAGCTTTCTATCTTGCTTGGCTGCTTCTGATATTGTAAGCTTTAAGGCTTGGTAGGCGGTTCTATCGGCCTCATTATTTCTAAGATGGTCTCTAAAAGTGAGGTGTTTTTGTAACTCGTTGCTATTACTACTGCACACGTATAAGTGGTGTGAAATAGTATCTAAAATAGGGTGGTGTGCTAATAGCTTTCTTTTAAACACTTCTCTATCTACTATACCTTGATTACCATTGTGGTAATAACCAATACTTACAAGTTTGCTTTTGATGTTACTAAAGTTGACTGTGGCTTCATTGAATACAATGTCGATATCAATAATGGGTTTAGCAGCTAGCAGAGGTATGGCTGTACTGCCTACATGTTCTACTATAATTGGTAAAGGTTGTAAGGCATTATCAAGTACCGTTTTAATGGCATTAAAATGCGTTGCCCATTCTGTATTGTAAGGTTGTAGTAACAAAGCTGATAGCTGATAGATAGATTTACAATTTGCTTACAATAGTGCCTAGTTCTTTAACCATATCGCCATCTTTACCGTACTCAACTACACGGCCTATTTCTTTACCTGCTTTTAGCACAATAAATGTAGGCACATTGGTAATAGTATAAGTAGTATGTAAATTATTAACCGTGGTTTTTTGTCTATCTACTGCTACAAGTGTAATGCTACTTTCAGGATAGCCACTTTTATCTACCAATTTATAAAACTTGGGTAGTAGATTTTGTGTGTCTTCGCACCAAGTGCCACCAAAAACAATCAAGGTAAAGTTTGCCTTGTGCTGCTGAAAAGAAGTTACAGCCGCCGCATCTGGCTGGCCATACTGCATGTTTTCTTTAAACCAAGCAAAGGCAGTATCGCTTTCTATTTGGCTACGGTTAATAATGCCTTTTAGCATTTTTTTACCTTCATATTGCAACACTTGATAGTTGGTAGCAGCTTTTTTGCTTGCACCGCAAGCTGTTAATAATATTACGGCTGCTAATGCGATAATGACTGTTTTCATGCGTTATTTGCTTGCTTAAATTAAGTACCAAGGTTGGCTTTTAATTCTAGTAAAAATGACCTAAACTTGGTTAATGATTGTGTAACCTTGAAATTAGTATCAGCGGCTTGCTTATTGTTTTTTAAGTAAGCTTTTGCACCTTCTATACTAAACTTACGCTGCCTAATAAGGTGGTAAATTAACTCAAGGTTTTTAATATCTGCTACTCTAAAAAGTCGATCACCTTTTTTGGTTTTGCGTGGTTGTAAAATGTCAAATTCATTTTCCCAAAAGCGTATTTGTGATACGTTTACATTAAACCAACCTGCCACTTCTGTAATACCGTAATACAACTTTTGATTGAGTATGTCGTCATCAGGTATATTGGTAAGGTCAGCACTAGCTTCTAAGTCTTTATGCGATTTTCTACCACGTTTATGCAGGTTAGATACATATTCTGGTTCAGCACGTTTTACAGGTATAGGCGTCGCAACCATGGTTGTTGCACCAGTTACTAACGCTTCTTCTACCGGGCTAATATCAACTGTTTCTATTATTAGCGGTTTGGGTGTAAGGCCAATAGCAGGTGCTAATTCTTTTTTAGGCTGTGGCTTGGCTTTAACTTTTACCCTTATATTATTGTCGGTATATACAAATGGTTGTGGCTCAGGTTCTGTAGCTGGTACTTTTGCAGGTACTACAATTTCAGTAATAGGTACAACTGTTTCTATGGTAAATGCTGCCGACTTGGTAGTATTATCGCTAGTTGTAGTCGTATCTGCAGTAGGTGTTGTATTGGTAGATGATGGTGTAATATCATCGTTAAATACAGCCTCAAATAGTGGCTGTTGTACCAATTTAGACTTCTCTTTTTTAGAAGTTTCTACCACTACAGGGTTGCCAAATAAATCTAATTGTTCTAGTGCCATCAATGTAAAAGTACAACAGAACTAGGTGCTATGTAGCTTGCAAAAATGCATGGTGGAAAAGATGGGAATTACTGTTTTTGGCAATTTAAAAAGCAGCTTTTAAAGGGTATGACTATTCGCCTAATTTTACCTGCTGTTAAACAATAATTGGACATATTAGTCTCATCCACACATTTAATTTGTATGCAAAGAAATATAACAAAGCAACTACTTGTTTTACTGGCAATAATTGTCTTTTGTATACCAATGTATGCCAATGTTTATTATGTAGCCACCAATGGCAATAATGCAAATAATGGTTCTATTACACAGCCTTTTGCTACCATACAGCAAGCACAAAATGTAGTAAGTGCAGGTGATACTGTATATGTACGTGGTGGTAAATACATGATGCAAAATGAAACTGTTGCAAAGCAAGAAAAGCTATGGCTGTATATAACTGCACTTACTAAAAGTGGTACACCTAATAAACGCATCAACTATTGGGCTTACCCTAATGAACAACCTGTATTTGATTGCAGTACTATTAAATCATCAGACTATCGGGTGATTGCTTTTTTTGTGTCAGGCTCGTGGTTACATATAAAGGGGCTAGAAGTAACAGGTGTGCAAGTAGGCATTAAAACACATACACAGTCTGAATGTTTTGAAAACCAAGGCAACAATAATATTTACGAAAACTTAAGTATGCACGATGGTATGGCCATTGGTATTTACTTAATTAGCGGTGCTTATAACTTGTTTTTAAACTGCGATGCTTATAATAACTGGGATTATTATTCTGAAAATGGTAGAGGTGGTAACACAGATGGTTTTGGCGGCCACCCTAAAAAAGGTGATGTAGGCAATGTGTTTAAAGGCTGCCGTGCATGGTTTAATAGTGATGATGGTTTTGACTTAATTAACGCACATGAGTCTGTTACGTTTGACCATTGCTTGGCTATGTACAATGGCTTTAGCAGCGACTTTAAAAGCCAAGGTGATGGTAACGGCTTTAAAGCAGGTGGCTATGGCAAAACGCCTGTAGATAAATTGCCAAACCCAATACCATCGCATGTGATACAGCTTTGCCTAGCGGTACGTAACAAGGCTAATGGCTTTTATGCCAATCACCATATTGTAGGTAATAAATGGTACAATAATTCAGCCTATGGCAATACCGTAAACTTTAATATGCTAAGCAGACTACCCGATAATGTTACCGATGTAGATGGCTATGGCCATTTGTTACGCAATAATCTTGGCTACAATGGCCGCAAAGAAACCGATAGAATAGATACCGCTAAATGTGACCTTGCCAATAACTATTTTAGCTTGCCTGTTACTGTGAATAAGAGCGATTTTGTAAGCCTTAACGAACAAGAACTATTACAGCCACGCCAGGCAGATGGCAGCTTACCTGCAATACAATTTATGCACTTATCTGCTAAAAGTGGCTTGATAGATAAAGGTGTAAATATTGGCTTTAACTTTTTGGGTAAAGCGCCAGATTTAGGTTCATTTGAGTGCAAATAATTAGTGCTTCTCTTTCTGTAAAATTTCAAAGTTTCGGCTTACGCTATTGCCTTGTTCATCTATAATGGTAATAAGGTGTGGGCCAGGTTTGGGATTAAGCGATAACTGATGAAACTGCTGCGTAGTACCTACAAATTCGTCATCTAAATGCCAAAACAGTTTGCAGCCTTTGGTACGATGTGTGGCTGAAAAAATGGTATTGCCTTTTATGCCACTTGCCTCTATTGGTACATAAATTTTTGCCCCTTCTTCTGGGTAAATGATATCTAAAACCTTTGCCACATCTGTATTGCAACCTGGTTTATAGCTTGGCAAAGGCTTATAATCTGGATGCTTTTGTTGGTAATAATATTCAATAGTAGGTGGTAATACAAACCACGATGTATGTACCATTTCAGCAGGACTTACACAATTATCTGTCACACGATAAGTAGCTGTTTTATCTAAATTAATACGCTTGCAGTAAGGGCAAATGGGTGCGTTTTTAGCAGCGGTACTTACCATTACAGTAGCAGTAGCACCACAATCCATAGCCGCTTTAAAGCCAGATTGCTTACACACATTGATATAGTTAAAACCACTAGTTGGTGGATTAAACCAAGCACTTTTTGGTAATAATCTAAAAATATCAAAGAGAATTGGCCCAGCCGTATTAATGCCTGTTAAATCGGGCCTGCCAACACCACTTGTGTTACCTGCCCAAACTACCACGCAATACTTAGGCGTAAGGCCAATAGCCCACCCGTCTCTAAAACCAAAGCTAGTACCGGTTTTCCAAGCAATACGCTGTGCAGAAGAAAACAAATTCCACAAACCTTCTTCACCCGGACGCATCACTTCATTCATAGCATTAAAAGTGTGCCAAATGGCAGTGTAATCGAATAGCTGTTGGTCAACGGTAAACGGTCGAAGGTCGACAGTGGACTTAAAATAACGTGGCATCATCCAATCCTTAGGATTCCATTTACCATTGTTTTGTTGCTGATGGTTATATAATCTCGCCATACTGCTGTACACACCTGCTAACTCAAAAGGTGAAATTTCGCAACCGCCTAATATTAAACTCATGCCATAGAAATCAGCAGGTTTAGTAAGTGTGGTAATGCCTGCTTGCTTTAGTACATCATAAAAGCGCTGGTATTTATACATCTGTAATAAACGCACAGCAGGTATGTTTAAGCTTCTGCTCAATGCTTTATTTGCAGGTACTGCACCATCATAACCAAGGTCGAAATTTTCTGGTGCATAGCCACCAATCTGTGTAGGAATATCTGGTATTAATTGCTTTGGTAGCATACTGCCTTCTGTAAGCAAACTCGCATATAGCAGGGGTTTTAACGTACTACCAGGGCTACGTACAGCACTTAATACATCTACATGGCTTTCTATTTCAAGGTTGGATGGCTCGTACACATTGCCAATATAGGCTTTGATATTTCCTGTTTCAATCTCAACAACCATCGCAGCAGCGTTGTTTATTTGATTACCCTTTAGCTGCTCGTGGTGTTGTAAAATAATACGGTTGACGTGTGCTTGTAAATTAACATCAATGGTTGTTTGAATGCTAGTAGCAATTGGTGAAATTTTATTGATGGTTGCGTAGTCTCTTTTAAATCTATCTAGTAAATGCGGTGCTAATTGTGGCAATGCTTTAGGCTTGCTGGGCAGTGGTTCTAGCTTCGCTAAATTGGCTGTTGTACTGTTGATGGTTTTGTTAGCTACCAACTTGTCTAACAGTTCATTACGCTTACGTAATAGGGTGTTGCGGTTTTTGCCAGGATGTACTAATGCTGGCGCATTTGGTAATACCGCCAATGCAGCCATTTCACCCCAAGTTAATTGATTGGCATCTCTACCATAATATCGCCAAGCGGCAGCATCTAAACCTACAACATTGCTGCCAAAAGGTGCATTGCTAGCATATAATGCCATTATCGACTTTTTCTTATAACCGCATTCTAGCCGAACGGCTGCAATTATTTCTGTGAGTTTATTCCATAAACTGCGCTTGGTATGTTGCTTATATAAGCGTACCACTTGCATGGTAACAGTACTGCCACCACTTACTGTTTTTCTGTTTCTACTATTCTGCCAAATAGCTCTGCACATGGCAATAGGATCTACACCGGGATGATAATAAAAACGTTTATCCTCAAATGTAGTAATGCATTTAGCAAATCTTTCAGGCACTTGCTGATTGTAAGGAAAACGCCACTGACCATCTGTTGCAATACTTGCATTGAGTAAATTGCCATTAGCATCGGTGATTACAAAAGAGGTTGGTATATTAAATAGTTGTGACGGTAGTGAGAGGTAAAACCATGGTAATATAACTAACAAAAAGCTTGATGTTATCTTCTTTTTTAAAGACCATTTTTTGATATGAAGGAAGATATTACGAATCATTTATTCAATTGTTTCAAAAAGATACTTTTGGTTATAATCTACTTCAAATTTTTGTAGCATTTCTACATACTCTTCATGAAATGTTTTTTTGCGATGGTGTTTCTCTTGATTTTCTATATAGTTAATAACATCTTTCAATTGGCTTTTAGAATATGAAAATGCACCATAGCCTGATTGCCATTCAAATTTATCTTTTATAAAGCCTTTACTATTTATCCATTTTGAAGAATCGCCTTTAATATCTTGTAGCAATTCTGGCAACGATTGTGATGGTCTATAGCCGATTAGTATGTGTATATGATCTGGCATGCCATTAATGGCGAGTAATTTGTGTTCATGGTTTTCTATGATGCCACTAATGTATTTATACAATTCATTTTTAAATGTAGGTTGTATAAGAGATTGTCTGCCTTTTACAGCAAATACAATATGCAAGTGAATCTGTGTGTATGTATTGGCCATGATTACATTGTTATTATTGTACCGTACCTACGGCACGGCATTTATGATGTTGTTTTATTTCTACCGAAATTTTGTTCCTAGCGGAACAAGATGGAGTAGAAGATTGGGATTTTGTTTTTATTGATTTCTTTGAATATTGCTATTTAGTTTGCCTCAAATTTATCAATCCCTTTTGGGATTAAATATAGGTAGCAAAAGGGTTTTAGTTTTAAATGGCGTGCCGTAGGTACGCAATATTTGTGCATATATTATGTTGTTAAAATTGTACCAAACCTACGGCACGGCTTTCATGTTGTCGTTTTGTTTCTGCATCATCTTGTTCTTAGCGGAACAAGATGATGTAGAAGATTGGGATTTTGTTTTTATTTCATTTAACATTACTCTTTAGTTTGTTCGAAATTTATCAATCCTTTTAGGAATTGAATATAGGTAGCAAAAGGGTTTTAGTTTTAGAAGGCGGGCCGTAGGTACGCAATATCTATTAATAGCCCGTTACCAATAAATTGCTAGCAGCTTTTACAGAACAATGTTGGTATTTGCTGTATGCTACAGATGCTCGGTGATGAATTTGCTCATCGGTTTCATGCCTTAACCAACCTGCAATTGTAGCATCTAGTGTATAGGCTTCTGGGCACATTAGTTGAGTGGTCCAAAGCAAAGGTTTAGCGCCAGTTTTTTGTATGATGTTTGCAAAATACCATTTGCTTTTACAAGCCAATATAATGGCTTCTCTTTCTTGTTTATCTTGCTTAGTGGGTGTATTGGTAAGTTTAAAATCCATCAACCCATCATGACCAATGTAGGCTAGTACACTTGCGTTGCCAGCAATGCCTAGAGTATCTTTTAAAATCGTTGTGTCTTTTTTAGCACCTGCACAGGCTTCTATAAAATCAGTAGTACATTGTTTTATAAAAGCACCATCATAAGCATCTGCTACTAAATAGCTATTGTTGTTTTTGTGTTTGAAAATACAACGCTCAAGTACGTGGTTGTTTAGGTTTTTTCTAGTAGCTACTAACTGCCATTCAGTTTTATTTTTAAAGAATGACTTAATACCATAATCGCAACCCCAATATAAATTATTAGCAGGGTCTTGACCATTGCCAATAGCTTTTGGCACAGGTACAATACCTTGATTAACATTATCACACAAGGCTACAAATACGTGTATTATAGG
>JAAFHG010000605.1 GCA_013297585.1 Chitinophagales bacterium | reverse complement strand
TGCTCCACATTTATGAAGTGTCCCGCATTTGGTATTAGTACAAATTTGTGATTAGGAAAAAGACGCAAATACTCATTGGTAGCGCCCCATGACTGATTGTCACATTGTCCCTTCAAAATTAAAACCTGCGTGTTGATACCTCTAATTTTCTCTCTGAAATCTTTCATCTGCAATATGCTTTTATAGGTCATAATACCTGCATAAAATCCATTATTACCCCGATTTGCCAGGTTTATGGATGTATCACACAAAGCAGATTTATAAGATTTAGCATCAAGGAAGTTGGCGTATTCGTCTACTTCTTTATCAGAAGCGATTTTTATACCAAAATGGGTAGCGAAAAAACTAATTGCTTTTATCCGAATATTGGTTGAAGATTCAGTTGCGGCTTTATTGGTATACAAGGGAGCCCTTAATCTAAAGCTATCCGGCGCCTTCTCATTTATCGCAGCAGCATTTATTGGATAAATAGGGCCCGGACTGGTAAAAATTATTTTGTCAATCCGTTCAGGGTGCATTGATAAGTAGGCAGCAGCTAATATAGCGCCCCAGGACTGTCCAATTAATATAACTTTTCCTGAATTAATTTTAGTAATTATTTCATTGAGGTCATCCACTTGTCTTTGCACTGTATATGCTGAAATATCATTTAATCTGCCTGATGCGCCGCTACCAACCTGATCATAGAAGTATAGATCAAAGCCATCGTTGCTAAGCGGTTTTAAATCATCTATCACCCGCCTGGAAATAGCGCCACCTGGCCCCCCATGCAAATAAATAATAGGATATAACTGAGTGTCTTTTGCAGTAGAGGATATGTAAGTATACCCAATAGTAGATCCTGTAGATAAGTGCCAGAACCTGCTATTTATTTCGGTTGCTTCTGATTGTACACTGTAATGCCTTGGCCAGAAAATTAAATACAAAAAAACAATAAGTAAAATTAAAAATGCCCAGCCTATGGTTCTAACTAGTTGCTTGCTTTTATGCATGTAGAAGAGATGATTTGGAATGATGGCACCTAAATCAAAAATAACTGAACCAAATTGCCATACCAAAAAAAGTCTGGTATTAAGAAAATCCGCTTGTATAGTGTTTAAATTATGAGCCCGGCAATATAATGGCTATTCAAATTCCCTTGCACAGTTTACCCCGGACTTGATCTGGGGCACTCTTGTACTTCGGGGATTACTATGCAGCCTTTAGGGAAGCCAATTGTTCTAATTGGCAACAATAATTTACATACATACATTGCAATATGCTTCCTTTACAAGCAATTACATAACTACGAAACGGCTGTCTTAATAAACCATATAGTTGTGCTTAAAGGTTTTAAATTTTTTTGCAAGTTATAAACCTGGTTGTTTAGCAGATGCAATTAGATTAACATCAACTAGCTCCAACGATTTAACCATATCCTTAACTGCCTCTTTGTACTTTTTAAAATGGGGTGTTATTATGTGGGCTTGATAGGCGGCAGTATCAGCATAAATTTCAAGTATGGTAATGTGTGATGGATTACTTTTATCTGCAACGGCGTAATAAGTTAACACACCTGGCTCAAGACGAATAGCAGTTGCCATTTGTTCTTTTAGTGCATTATTGTACTGGTCTAATTGTAGTGGGTCAACTTTTATTTTTGCTAACCTAACCATTTGAACTTTTTCCTGTGCCATGGCATTTTTACTAAGTGATAGTGTCAGTATAAATAAGCTACATACAACCGTGAACAATTTAAGATACCGTAATTGTGCACTATTAGTTGGTTTGAAGTCTTGCATGTTTTGATGTTTTAAATAGTATACTTATTATCAGTAAGTGTTTCAAATTTATCAATAGGTTGCATCATTTGTATCACCCCCAGTAATCGGTTTACCGTAGCCGTTCATACAAAAATAACCATACCAAACAGCCTTAACAAAAATAGTCTGTTAATCATAACGCACACTGGTAAAGTCATGCTTTTTTACTATTCAATTATTGGCTAGGCAAAACAATTGCTATTCAACTTCCCTTGCGTCGCACTCTTGTACATGTGGGATTGCTATGCAGCCTATATGTGGCGGAAAGTGTTTCAAAAGGACAGGAAATAAACTGTTGCTGATGGCCATTTTGAGTTGATTTTTAGTCAATCTATTGCAGGATGAGCAAGTTTTTCTGCCGATTGCTTCAACGTTCAGCTCAGCTATTGCAATTATTTTTGTTACAGGCCGTTTATATCACTTTAAAACATAAGACCGCACCCAAATTTTTGAAACACTTTGATGGTCGTCAGCATCATAAAACACTTTTACTTTGAGTGAATCGCCTAAAAAATCTCTGTGCCACAAAAATGTGTATTTATTTCCGCTTGC
>JAAFHG010000213.1 GCA_013297585.1 Chitinophagales bacterium | reverse complement strand
TTGCAATGGAATCTACCCACACTTTCTGCCTCATGTAATACAGGTAGTAGCTGGTACGTTGTAAATTTTAAGGCTAGAATTACTAATATGGCTCCTGCAGGCTACCTTACAAATTCAGCATATTGTTATGACGGTAGCAATGCCTTGATGTCTGAAACTTACTATTCTAACAATTCAGCACATGTATACGTTTGCGAAAGAAAACTTTCCTTAAAACTAGTAAAAGAAGTAAGTGCAGATAGTATACGATGGGATAGTTGTGTATCTGTTGTATCTGGCTCACCTGTTTATTATAGGCTAAAGGTAACCAACCCAGGTAATGTTCCTTTTACACAAATAAGAATGATGGATCTATTACCTAATACTTCTATAGCTGGTAGTGATGTGCATTTGGTAAACTGTAATGTACGTGGTAGCAATATGCCTATTTACCTTACAAACTTTTTACCATTAGGCAATGCTAATAATATAAAATATTCTACTAACCCACAACCAATAAGGGCTTCAGCTACAGAGTTAAATATTATTCCTAATACTGTAGTAGGTTGTGAAACTGCCGTTACATGGGGTACACCATTGCTACCTGCTATACAAAACCAAAAATCTGTAAGAATAGATTTTGGAACGTATTCCCTTGGTGCAGGGCAGACAGAAACATTTACATACTCCGCACAAGTACCTCCAGGGGCATTGGTAGGTTCAGTAGGTTGGAACAGTTTTGGAGCAGTTTCTACTATACAATCTGTACAAACGCTAGGAGCCGAGTCGCCAAAAGTATGTGTAAATGTAATAGACAGTGGCTGCGGTTGTATAGGTAATTTTATATGGTTTGATGCTAATAATAATGGCTTGCAAGATGCAGGTGAAGTGGGTATAAATGGTGTAACGATTACATTGTACAACTCATCAAACGTGCAGGTAGGGCTGCCACATATATCTACTTTTGATATAAATAATAACCCAGGCTATTATAGCTTTTGTGGATTAACTGCTGGTGCATATTATATTGTAGTAACGCCACCTGCAGGTTATATGCTTACCAATATTAATAATTCTAATAACGCATTAAATAGTGATGTAAACCCTAATACAAACACAAGTGCAAGTTTTCAATTTAATTGCCAAACCAATAATGATATTGATGTAGGGCTTACGCTAGATGATGGATGTAAATGTAGCCAAAGTGCTTGGGGTAATATTAGTATAAGCAACGATATTATTATTGCAAATCCTGACTTTGATCTGCAAGCAAAGAAAGTAATTGGAGCAGGTACTGGTATTAGCAATACGCTGCCAAATTATGGTCAATCTATAAAATTAATTTGCAAATCACAACAAGAGACTATTGCTTTGTCATGTAAAACAACATACAATTTTACAGCAGCGTATAAATGTAGCAAGCCATCTTGTGGCTCTGTTCAAATAGTAGTTACATTGCCTAACGGAAGCAGCACAACAAGTACAGGTACAGCCAGCTTTACCACCAACAATGGCGGTTTGTACACAGTGGCCATTTATGGAAAATGCGGTAATAAAATTTGTGATAGCTGTAAGTTTGTATTTAAAGTAGTTTGCCCTGTGTGCCCCTGCGATCCAAAGCTTACTGTTAAGCCAACTACAAAAAGTATTACTCATGTTACATCAGCTCCGCCCTATACTTTGTTAAGTCAGAATTTTAATATCACTACACCCGTTGGAATGTTATATACACAATTAAGAGCCGAAGTGGTAGGCTTTACATTGCAAAGTGGCTTTAGCAACGAATGTATTGCTTGTAAAAATTTACCATACACCTGGAGTAGTATTTATAATGCATCCAACATTAATACCAATGTGGCGGTAGCAGATAGCATTACCATGGGTACCATGCCGCCAATTATTCAATTTACGCCGTCGCTTACCAACACACATCAAAATCCCAGGGAAACAATTTGGAGCGATTACAATGGCTTTACAATGCCTTCATCATTAAATATGCAATTTATTTTACCACCAAAATCAATCATAACCTGTTGTACGCTGTATGGTAAAATATGTGTAAAATTCACCTTCCGTGACAGAGATTGTAAGGAATGTGAAGTGGTTGTTTGCTTTGATTATAGTATCCCGCCAACTACAGGAAATGATAACCCTGGCGGCGGAACAGGCGTTGGATTGCCAAATAAGAAAGATATAGATGCAAATATGCTAACACAGGAAGCTGTAAATGCAGATTGTAAAAACTGTAAAGAAAATGCAGGTGTTGCTAGTAGTTTGCCAAATTCAACTGCTAAAAATCCATTAGCAATAGCACCTGTAGCAGTTAATGAAGTAGAAATAACAGTAGAAGAATTAGAACAACAATTAAAAAACCTAAAAGAATTGAAAACAAAAGGTATAAAACGTGGTGATGTGGAATTGATACCACTAATAGAAGCAAAAATTAAAGAAATTAAAACTAGAGGAATTAATAAATAAAATTAATGGAAATAAAATAGTTAAATGCCAAAGTATGGTTTAGGATATTATCCTATATGCAACTTTGATAAACATGATATATCAGTTGTTGGATATGATTTTGATGACATGATGTATGAAGGCAAATTTTTATAATTACCCAAAGGATTAAAAAATAGCGAATATATTTTAGATAGAGAAATTGATACCCCCTATTGAAATAACGAGGGTAATAAAATAGACAATGTTTTCAAAATGCCAATAACCATTTCAAAACAAGAGCAATGAAAAAAATTGTAACGTTTATATTTTTCTTTTATTGGAGCATAATAATTATCGCCCAAACCAAACCTGCCTTTTCTATCTCCGGTACCGCCGGCATCACATACGATGGCTATGGCTTAACCACCAATCCGGTGCAGCCACCAGATTTTTATAGGGCTCGTAAACCATGGAATATAGTGCGATTTACCTTTCAGCCAATAATGAATTTTGGTAATTTTAAATTGCCCTTCAATTTTAATTTTAGCCCCATGCGTAGTAATTTTGGTGGTGTGCCTTTTGGCTTGGGTGGTTTACCGGGCTTCCCTAAGCAAACATTAATGCAATGGCTTACCAATCCAATGAATAGCATTGGTATTAACCCAACATACAAATGGGCTGAGTTGCAATTGGGTACTCAGTATTTAAAATACAGTGATTTAAGTACGGGAGATATTGGGGCTTTTGGCTATGGATTTAGCCTTAAGCCAGGCAAGTACCGCATTAAATTTTTTAAAGGAATTACACAGCAAGCTTATCAATCTTTTGTTGGTAGTGGTGTTACATTTGGAGGTGCATACCAGCGTAACATTATAATGGCACAGATTGGGCTTGAGAAAGAGGGCAAATATTTTGCAGGCTTTAATGTAGTAAAAGGCAAAGATATTTTTAACAGCATAAGCACCCCAATATCGGTTACGCCTAAAGCTGCAGAAAATTTAATCATTAGTTTTGCCACCAAATTTACTACTGATAAAGGCTGGTATGGCCATGCAGAATTAGCTACCACTATTTATACAAGAGATGTAAAAGACTTAACACCGAGTGTATTGGTTAAAGATTTTAAGCCCTTACTTAATACAAACCTTAGTAGCTACAGAGATCATGCCGTGCAAGCAGGCTTTGGTAAAAAAGGGAAAGATTTGGATATAGGCGCTAGCATGAAATACCTTGGTGCAGGCTACAATACAATTGGCTACCCCTTTGTACAAAATGATAGATTGGAGTATACTGTAAATACCAAGTTTAATGCGTTTAAGAAAAAAGTAAATATTACTGCAAGCATTGGCCAGCGGTTTGGTAATTGGAACACACCTGCCAACCGTACTTCACAAATAATTGCCAATGCAAATGTATATGCACAGATTACAGATAATTTTAGCATAAATGCCAATTATAACAATTTTGGTTTTACAACACCTGCCTCTTTAGGGGGCATTAAAAATATTGGTAACGATTTGGGCATTAACCCAACCTATACTTGGATCACCAATAAAATGAGCAACCTTATTAGCCTTACGTATAATTGGAGTAAATATTCCGAAATATTTATAAGTCCACCATTTCCAACTACCACAAACAATTGCCACACGGCTATGCTATTATATGCCCCTTCATTTTTTAGTAAGCCCAATATTAGTACCGATTTTAGTGCCATGTATTTTACTAATACTACAGTGCCAGGTACAACACTTAGCATCATTTCTATAAGTAGTAGTTTGGGGTATAATTTCCCAAAGAAAAAAATTAATCTTCGTGGGCAATTAATGTATAGTAATACCACTATCAATCCTAATACGGCTAGCAACAACATTACGGCTACTGTTGGTGGCGATTATCCCATTACTAAAAAACTTAAATGGACATTAACCATGACGGCCAATTTTAATAAATATGGTAATGAATTGATGCCTACATTTCCTGTTGGTGCCAACTATTTAGAAAGCACTTTGCGTACGGCCTTACAATACCGTTTTGGGAAATAATTAATTATCTATTTAATGCCAATAAAATGAACAAGCAAAAATATTATTTCGTTTTTTTTATAGTATTCCTTTTCTGTAACCATACTTTACATGCCCAGTATAATATTAACTTATTATTGGGCAGACCACCACAGTATTTAAGCGATTGGAGTAAGCCTATTTCTGGACAATTAATCATAAATTATACCGGAGTAGCAGGCAATCCACAGCCTGTAAAAATTTTTACACAATTGCAAGATGTAAGCGGTAGTACAATTGCAACAAGTAATACAGCAAATGCTCAGTTAATAAATACAATACGTGGAGCTGTATTTGTAACGATGGATAGGGTATTGCAGCTGGAAAATATGCAGTTTAGCGGTAGTCTAAATACGCTTACTACTAGCGGAAAATTGCCGCCTGGTAACTATCAAATTTGTGTGCAATTATTGGATGCAAATGGAGTAGAACTTACCAGTGTGCAGTGCAGGCCTTTTGTACAAATACAATACCAACTTCCATTTTTATTAACGCCTAACGATAAGCAATGGCTTGATGCTAATACAGCCCAAACTGCTATTATATTTAGGTGGAGCAATGTTACACCAGCTTCTCAGGAGTTGAATACTTATCGCTTACAGGTATATGAAGTACTTACAGATCAAACACCCATGCAAGCATTAAGAAGTAACCAACCAATTTTATTAATTGAGCAACAAAAAAGTACCCAATATATTTGGCGACCGCAATTGTCGTTGAAGGATTCAGCCAACCATGTATTTATATGGACAGTACAAACCCTTGATAGGGAAGGTCAACCTATAGGCATCGCAGATGTAAATACACAAGGCAATAGTGAACCAAGGGTATTTGGTATTTGCAATAAAAAACTAGGTATAAATACAGCTAATTGTGGTGAAGGATATATTTGGAATTTTAACTAAAAAAATAGTTAGAAGAGCATAATGTTACAGCAATTTATAATACCCTAAAAGATTGATCAATATTTTCTTTTAAAAAAATTACATCATTGTACTGCAAATAAAAAGCAAATGAAAAATATTTTTATACTCATCAGTTTATTCACTGTGTCAGCTTTATTACAGGCACAGTCTATTAATAAAAAAAAGCAAACTACTATTGGCCTACATTTTTTTTATAATGATTTTGCTACCCCTGTGTTGGTTAATGCAAATGGATTGGGTAATGTAATTAGTAATAAACAGTGGAATCAAGCACAAAATATGGAAGGGGGCTTTGGGTTAGATTACTTGCAAGGAATTACTCCAAAAATAGATGCAGTAGGAAATGTCAATGCTAGTTGGGTAGATTATTTAAAACCGGGTAATGTTTTATATGGTAGCAGCAATTTTTTATTAGATGTAAATGCTGGTGTACACATAAAATTATTAACAGATAAACATACGTTCAGCCCTTTTTTAATAGGTAAAGCTGGCTACACTAATTATAAAAATATTAGTGGCTTTAGTGTACATACTGGTGCTGGAGTGCAAGCCAATTTATTTAAAGATGCCTTTATTTTAGCCACTACTGAATATAGATTTAAATTGAGCAATAGCCTTAGCAATCAATTGTATTATAGCATTGGTATTGCTACTTCATTTCCAAAGAGAACAAAGAAGCAAGTACCTATTGTTCTAGAGAAAAAACCAGAACAAGAAATTACAAAAACACCTGAACCAAAAAAAGTTGAAGAACAACAATTGCAAAAAAATATTTTGGTAAATGTGCTAGATGAAGCCACCGGGCAGCCTTTGCAGTATGTAGATGTACTACTAAAAAGTAATGATGGCAATGAATACAATGCTACTACAAATGCAGATGGCAAGGCAATATTTAATCAAATGAAAGCTGCAGATTATAGCATAAGTGGTAGGCTAAATAAAATAGATGCAACTACTACTATTATTTCTACCAATGATTTTACAATTTCTACCAACCAAATAATAAAAGATATTACCCACAATGATCCCCGATTTACTTTAGTAGGTAATACCATAGAACTTGCCACTAAGCAAGGGGTGGGAGGCACTCAGGTAACTATTACCAATCAAACACAAAGTAGTACAGCGTTTGTTAATAGTGAAAACGGTAACGGCGAATTTAGAAGCCAGCTTGAAAGTGAAAGTGATTTTAGCATTGTA
>JAAFHG010000596.1 GCA_013297585.1 Chitinophagales bacterium | reverse complement strand
ACAAGCACTTAAAACAGAAATTGAAATTAACGATATAGCGAATGGTCTATATTTTGTTGAATTAACATCTGGTAACAAAAAAATGCTGGAAAAAATAATTAAGTATTAGAGTTGTTTAAAATTTTAGCCCGGTGTTAATACTATTTTTGGCAAAAGCTTAATCCTTAATCCTAACTTTGCTAACTTAAACAACTAGTATGAAATTTTTTATTGATACAGCCAACTTAGCTCAAATTAAAGAAGCTCAAGATTTAGGCGTACTGGATGGTGTAACTACCAATCCATCATTAATGGCAAAAGAAGGTATTAAAGGCCAGGACAATATTTTAAAACATTACGTAGATATTTGTAACATTGTAACTGGTGATGTAAGTGCTGAAGTAATAGCCACTGATTTTGAAGGGATGGTAAAAGAAGGAGAAGCCTTGGCTGAATTACACCCGCAAATAGTGGTAAAAATCCCCATGATAAAAGATGGTATTAAAGCCATAAAATACTTTACCGAAAAAGGTATTAAAACCAATTGCACATTGGTGTTTTCAGCAGGCCAAGCTTTATTAGCTGCAAAAGCGGGTGCTACTTATATGTCGCCATTTATTGGGCGATTAGATGATGTAAGTACTGATGGGTTACAATTAATTGAAGACATTCGTCTTATTTACGATAACTATGGTTACGAAACGCAGATATTAGCCGCTAGCGTGCGCCACCCAATGCATATTATTGAGTGTGCCAAAATTGGTGCCGATGTGGCCACATGCCCACTAAGTGCCATACTGGCCTTATTAAAACATCCATTGACCGACAGTGGCTTGGCCCAGTTTTTAGCCGACGCTAAAAAATAAATAGCTGCTATTTTGCTTGTCACTTTAATCCCCGCAAAAAACAGGCGGGGTTTTTTTATTATATTAATGTTAATTTTTTTAACATTAATATAATAATACTAAATTTATAATAGCAAACATCTAATCCAAACTATCATGAAAAAAATTACATTAGCTTTCATTGCATTATTGTTTTCTATTACGTCGTTAGTTGGGCAAACCAATTTGTTAATAGAAGCACCCTTAAACAATAATACCAACAACACTAACAGGGCTCCCAATGGCACAGCGGCACATGCATATTTAAGTGCTTGCTTTTTAGTTTTGCAATCCGAACTGTTTAATATTCCTTCTGGAACCAACATTACTTCCTTTGGCTATACACTAAACACAGGCACAACAGGAGTACCCGTTGCTGGCAATTTTACAGTGTATCTTCAAAACACAACTGATGTTACCTATCTTAAGGGTACTACGTTTTCTGCAGCATTATTGGGTATGACAAGCGTGTATGCTAGTGTTATGACAATACCTGTTTCAGCTACAACAACATCCATTACCGTTACCTTACCTACTCCATTTGTTTATACTGGCGGTGGCATGTATGTTGCCTATGATTGGTTTTCGAGTGGGCCGTTTAATACGGTTGGCGCCACTTATTTGGGCGAAACAACTGCATTGCCCTTACCAGCTGGTGGTGGAGCTATCTCCTATTCCACGGCCACTGCTCCTACTACTCTAACACTATCAAACTCTCGCCCATCTTTTCTATTTGGTTTTACCAATCCTAATTCAAACGATATGCAAGTAATAGGCATTGATGCTCCAGGAAAAATTCCAGCAAGTTTTAACACGCCCCACACTATAAAAGCCTTGGTTAAAAACTCCAGCAATGCTGTTTTAAATAACATACCTGTTACCTTAAACGTTACTGGTGCAAATGCATTTAGCAATGTTCAAACACTTACTACTCTTGCTCCTGGAGCTAGTACATTGGTTAGCTTTGCAGCCTTTAATCCTACCATAACGGGGTTAAATACTGTATCGGTAAACGTTGCTGCCGATCAGAATAACCTTAACAACTCCTTTGTATACACTCAAAGCATTACTTGTGGCGAGTGGTCAAAAAGCCCACCTGTAGCTAGTTATACGGTTAACTCTGTGGGCTTTAATACTGGGTCAGGAATACTTTCTACAAGTTTTTTAAACCCCTCTAATACTTTATTGACAGGCATCCGATCGGGCATAAGCTCTAACGCCGCTGTTGCAGGTCAGCAACTGTGTGGTGTTATACAAAGTTCTACGGGTGTGGTATTGGCAACTACCAACACCATTACTGTTACAAATGCCATGCTTGGTACCTTTCAGGATTATGCCTTTCCATCCGCCATTACATTAACCGGCGGCGTTACCTATTATTTAGGGTTTGCTCAAATAAATCCTACGGCCGTATCCTTCTTTCCTTACGGCACCTACTCTGCCTATTACATGCCAGTTACTTATGTTTATACTGGCCTGGGTGGCGGTGCATTTACAACGCTTACCCAAAACTTTGGTTATT
>JAAFHG010000084.1 GCA_013297585.1 Chitinophagales bacterium | reverse complement strand
CGTTGGATCTACTTTAAATGAGTTAACATTATAAAGTGTATAGCCATTATCATAAGGTTCTATTTTGTCAGTTACTCTAGATACATCTATATGAACAGGCTTAGTAGTATCACCATAAAAATTTCTGTTAAGTTTTAATATCAAGGTCAATGAGTCGAACAATACATTCTCATAAATATCCTCATAGCTAGGTGGTGCTACTTGAAAGTATGTTTGTGTAGCTATTGTACCAAAAATTGGGTCTTTGTAGCCACCCACCAATGTAGTACCAAGGCTAGATGTGGCAAAAGAATCTACAAAAACCGTAGATAGTTCTGCACCAAACGTATCAACTTTAATAATTTGTGTTGTACCTGCATCTACAAAATCGCTACCAAATTGAATATCAACCTTTTTGCAGGCTATTGTACCAATGATAAGTGACAGTAAAACAATAATGGAAAATTTCTGCTGCATTTTGGCTTTTTATGCGTTTTAAAACTATCAATGCTATTGATAATAGAATATACAATGTTAGGCTGCACTGCTGTTACAAAATTGTTAGTATGGATAAATAAATTGTTTTACCCGATAAAGTGACTAATTTTGTCTATTAGTAGTAACATCATACCGAAATAAATATTTCCCTTATTTTGCAGCCCGTTTGCAAATATAGGTGATATGAATTTTAATAGTTAGTAGACAAAATGAAACTATTCATCTACAAATACTATTTAAAAGTCCATATTAACTATTTCTTTGACAAGCCTACTAATAATTTCAGCAAAATTTTAACTGATCATGAAGCAATTAAAGTACTTTTTCTTTTTACCAGCCAGTATTGTTTTATTGGCAATTTCTTGTTCTAAAAGCAGCGACTCTACCGAATTGGTTGGTAACTGGATTACACGTTCTCAATTAAATGGCGATGCTCGTTTCGAAGCCTCATCATTTGTGATAGGCGATACAGCATATATTGCTACAGGTTATAATGGTACGGACCGTTACCGTGATGTATGGGCTTACCGTGCAGATAATAATACTTGGACCCTTAAAGCAACTTTTACAGGCGTAGCTCGTAACTCTGCAGTAGGCTTTACAGTAAGTGGCAAAGGGTATATTACTACAGGTTACGATGGTACTAAGCGTTTAAAAGATACTTGGCAATACGATCCAGCAACTAATAACTGGACAGCTAAAGCTGCTTTTCCTGAACCAGCTAATGCAGGTACAGGTAACAGCGATGGCCGTTTTGATGCAACAGCATTTACCTTAACTGCAAATGGTGTAGCTAGAGGTTATGTAACTTGTGGTTACAATGGTGGTACGCAAAAAGATATGTACTCTTACAATCCATTAACAGACTCATGGAAAGAAGAAATTGCTACACCTGGTGCTAAACGTAGTGGTGCAATTGCATTTGTGTACAATAACAAAGCATATTTAGTTACTGGTTCTAGCAGCGGTAGTAATGTAAACGATTTCTACTCTTACGATCCAAATACTGGTACTTGGGCAGAGTTAAATAAAATTACTAATGTAAGTACTGATGCGTTTGATGATGATTATACTGATATTGCTCGTACAAATGCGGTTGCCTTTGTTATTGGCGACAAAGGTTATTTAGCTACTGGCGAAATTGGTGGTTTTACATCTAAGGTTTGGCAATACGATTTTGCTACTGATAGATGGAGTCGCAAACGTGATTTTGAGCGTTCTGCACGTTCTGGTGCATTGGCTTTTACAATTAAAGGTCGTGGTTTTGTAACTACTGGTAGGGCAGGTGGTTTACCTTTTGATGATATTGAAGAGCTTCAGCCAGATGCAACTTACAATTCAAATGATTAAGAAGTATTGGGTGTACATACTGTTTGTACTATCTGTTATTGTTTTTGCCATTACACAATACCAAAAACATCAAAAAAATGCTATTGTAGCAAAAGCAAAACAGTTAAGCACAGGCGGTTGGGGCTACGATATTTATGTAAAAGACTCAGTGTATATTTCACAAGATATTATACCCGCAGTTACTGGACGAAAAGCATTTGCATCAGAAAATGACGCTTTAAAAGTGGGCGAATTGATGGTGACAAAAATGAAAAATAACTTACGACCAGTAATTACAGACTCTGAGTTAGACAGTTTAAAAATTGTTAGATAATTTTTAAAAACGCTTGGCAAATTTGCCAAGCGTTTTTGTTTGTAATAACTACAACATATTACGTAATGTTGTGGGCGAAATAAACATTTCTAGAATGGCAACTTATCTTATAAAAAACACCACCATAGTAAACGAAGGCAAGCAATTTCAAGGCGATATTTTGATTAAAAATAAGCGCATAGAAAAAATTGCAGCCAATATTACTACCACAGAAGCGGTAATAGAAATTGATGGTACTAACCAATATGTACTGCCAGGCTGTATTGATGATCAAGTGCATTTTCGTGAACCAGGCTTAACACACAAAGCCAGCATTTATACAGAGGCGAAAGCGGCTGTAGCAGGTGGCGTAACCAGTTTTATGGAAATGCCTAATACGAATCCACCAGTATTTACACAAGAATTATTAGAACAGAAATACGATATAGGTAAGCAAACTGCCTTAGCCAATTATTCATTTTACATGGGCACATCTAACAATAACTTAGATGAAATTTTAAAAACCAATGCTAAAAAAAATGAGGTTTGTGGTGTAAAAATATTTATGGGTAGTTCTACTGGCAATTTACTGGTAGATAGCCCTTTGGTGCTAGAAAGTGTATTTGAAAGTAGCGAGTTGCTAATAGCTACTCACTGCGAAGAAGAAGGCATTATTAAAGCTAATTTAGCAAAAATAAAAAGCGAAAAAGCAGTACTAGACCCGGCAGACCATCCTATTATTCGCAATGAGGAAGCTTGTTTTGAATCCTCATTCAAAGCCATACAATTTGCCAAAAAATACAATAGCCGCTTACATATTTTGCACATTACCACTGCTAAAGAGTTACAACTATTTGGCAATATGGTAGCTTTAGAAGATAAGCGCATTACAGCAGAAGTATGCGTACACCACTTACATTTTACTAGCGATGATTACGCATCACTAGGCAATCTAATAAAATGCAACCCAGCCATTAAAGCATCAAATAACAAAGTGGCATTGTGGGATGCCTTGCTAGATGGCAGGCTAGACGTGATAGCTACAGACCACGCACCACACATTTTAGAAGAAAAAGGCTGCGTAAGAACCGATGACCCTAAACAACCATTAATTGCTGTAGGTGAAGGCTTGTACGAAAAAACCCATGCCGGTGTACCATTAGTACAGCATAGCTTACAATTAATGCTGCATTATGTAAAAGAGGGCAACATTAGCATAGAAAAAGTAGTGGAAAAAATGAGCCACAATGTAGCTACATGCTTTCAAATAAAAGACCGTGGCTTTATTAGAGAAGGTTATTTTGCCGATTTAGTAATGGTAAATTTAAACCAACCAGAAACCATTGCTAAGAACAATATTTTGTACAAATGCGGTTGGAGCCCTTTGGAAGGTTTTACAGTGCCGGCAAGTATTACACACACGTTTGTTAGTGGTCATTTGGCATACCAAAATGGTGTATTTAACGAATCGGAAAAAGGACATCGTTTACAGTTTGATAGAGGCTAAGCAATTAAGAAACAAGTTTCATAAGGCGAGTTTTTATGGAAAACAGAACTTCTTGTATCTTGACTACTTGTACCTCTAAATTAATGCCATCTATTCGGTAACCTTAACGAACATGCAGATAGATAAAACCACCTTACAGGACCTCTCTATTTTTCATAGCGATGAAGAACAATCTGTTTTTCATAAGCTCAACTTTACCCAAACGAATGATGGTAGAGAATATTTGCGTTGGATATTGAGCCGCCCCTTAGATGATTTGCAGGCGATACAAGATGTGCAAATAACCATTCAAACCTTAATGGGTTGTGTAAATGCATTTCCTAAAAGCATTACCAACGGCGCTATGATGGTGATGGATAAGTTTTACGAAACGCAACTTGATACATACCCTACACAGCCAAATGCTTTCAATAGTTTTTTGTATGCGTTTGTTTGTAAGTCAGATTATTCACTTACAAAATATTCTATAGAGCACTTTGCCACTTTTTTTCAAGGCTTACAGCAAATAGTTACCTTGTTACAACAGCAGGAACAAAGCAGTAAACAGCTACAAACTTGGTGCGATAGAATTACCCACTTGCTGTCTGACAATCATATACAAACAATGCAGCAATACAAAAAAGGCGATACTATTCCTGCAACCAAAGTGCTAGAATTTGGCAAATATTTAAAATATCAGTTTAAGCAAAAAAATGCTGAGCTAATGGATATTTACGCAAGGTTAGATGCTTACTTAAGTCTTGCTATTGCTAGTAAAAAATACCAATTTACATTTCCTACAATTCAAGCTGCGGCGCAGCCTTTTATAGAAGCCAAAGGCTTGTGGCACTTACTGCTAAATATACCTGTAAGTTATGACGTAACACTGAATAAGGATACCAATTTTCTTTTTTTAACTGGTGCAAATATGGCGGGTAAAAGCACATTTATAAAAGCGGTGGGTGTTTGTGTTTACTTAGCACATATAGGTATGGGTGTGCCTGCGCAAAACATGCAATTAAGCTTGTTTGATGGCTTACTAAGCAACATAAATGTGGCAGATAACATTACTAAAGGCGAAAGCTATTTTTTTAATGAAGTAAAGCGCATAAAGAATACCATTGAGAAAATAAGCGATGGCAAACTTTGGTTGATATTAATAGATGAATTGTTTAAAGGTACCAACGTACAAGACGCCATGAAATGCAGTACCACAGTAATAGAAGGGTTACACAAAATGCCCAATGCACTGTTTATTTTATCTACCCACTTTTACGAAATAGGCGAGCAGTTGCAGCAATATCCTAACATAGATTTTCGCTTTTTTGAAACAAGTGTTGCCGATAACGAATTAGTATTTAGTTATCAATTAAAAAAAGGTATTAGTAACGATAGATTGGGTTATTTAATACTTAAAAGAGAAGGCGTTGTAACCCTTTTAGATGCATTGTAACCTTACAAATACAAAGTTTTTAAGCGATTGATACTTAGAAAAGGCGGTTTTGTACAATTTTTTTAGGCTAACTTGTTTGCAATAATATGTTTGCAACACAAAACTGAAAAAATGAGGACTTTTTTAATCCCTGCTTTTATTCTTATTACATCTTTAACTGCTATTTCACAATCAAAACCCAACCAAATTACAGGCACTGTGCTTGATAGTTTAAGCAAGCAGCCTTTACCAAATGCCACCATTACACTTACTTCTGCTGGCGTAACTATAAAAACCACCATGTCAGACAGTAAGGGTAATTATACCTTTAAAAACCTAGCCAAAGGTAATTACAGCCTTGCTATTCAATACGTTGGCTATAAAAGTATTAACCTTACATCCATCAATGTTAATAGTGAAGCAACAAAACCACATATCAGCTTATTAACTCTAAATCAACAAGGTTTAAAAGCAGTAACAGTAACTTCGGCCAAACCATTTATTGTAATGTCTGCCGATAAACTCACATTAAACGTAGCATCTAGCCCTGTAGCTGCTGGTGGTAATGCTTATGATTTACTACTAAGAGCACCCGGTGTGGTAGAGCAAAACAATAGCCTTAACCTTAATGGCAAGTCGGTTACGGTTTTAATCAATAATCGACCATCAAACTTATCTGGTGAGGATTTAAAAACCATGTTATCTGCCATGCAGGCAAATGGTATAGAAAAGGTAGAAGTTATATCAAACCCTTCGGCTAAATACGATGCGCAAGGTGCTAGTGTGATAAATATTATTTTGGTAAAAAACAAAAACTTTGGAACTAATGGCACGGCTACATTAGGCATTGGTACTGGTAGGTATGTGCGTGGCAATAGTGGTATAATGCTTAATCATCGTAATAAAAACATTAATGTTTATGGTAGTTACGATTATGCTTACAATCCTCAATACTTTCAAAATGCATCAGATAGAAATCTTAGCATTATTTCAACCATTACAGAATCTGAATACGAGGTAAGAAAACGCAGCAATCACAACTACAAAATTGGTTTTGATTGTGACATCAATAAACGCAGCTCGTTTGGCATTTTGGCAAGAGGTGTTTCTGTTATAAGAGACCGTCATGTAGACCATAATACAACCCTGCATATTACTAGTGTGGCTAAAGATAGTAGCTCTAACATTATCACATCTGGCGAAGCCAATATTTTTAATCCTGCCATAAATGTGTATTACAAAACCACGCTAGATAGTGCTAGCAAAAAAGATATTATTATTAATGCAGATTACTTTCATTATAACAGAAAATGGAACGATGATTTTACTACACATTACTACAACCAAAATGGTGCTGAATACAAACAACCATTTTACTTACGTGATACTTCGCCAGCTATTGTAGAGCTACAATCTGTTACGGTAGATTATACAGCAAATACCAAATTTGGCAAATGGGAAACAGGTGCAAAAGCCTCATTTGCAAAAACAGATAACGATGTATTGTGGGAACAATTAACAGGTAGCATATGGGTTGCGGATGCTGGCAAAACCAATCATTTTATTTACAAAGAAAATATTTTTGCTGGCTATATTAACCTGTATAAAACTATTAAAAAGTATAGCATTCAAGCAGGTTTACGAGCAGAGCATACCAATACAAATGGCACATCTATTACTGCAAATCAAACAAATACCAATAGTTACACAAGTTTGTTTCCTAATGTAGCTATGTCTTACACAAAATCTGCATCGCACATGTTTAAGCTAGGTTATCGCAAAAGCATACAACGTTTTGGTTACGAAGTAGTAAACCCATTTGTAGTGTATCAAAGCCAGTTTAGCTATACACAAGGCAACCCTAAAATACTGCCAATGTTTGTTCATGCAATTGAGTTTACTCACAGCTACAAGTACCAATTATTTACCACTCTTAGCTACTCGCACATAACGCAAACACTGGCTCAAGTATATAAGCAAGGGGCCGATAATTCGGTAATTAGCACCTACGAAAACTTAAATAATTCTAATGTTGTATCACTAACAATTACTAGCCAAAAAAGCTATTTTAAAGGCAAATGGAGCAGCGTAAATACAATTGGTGCTTACTACGCTAAGTACGATGCGTTATCTTTTGGCAACCCTGTAAACTCTAAGGTTACAGGCTACATAAACACCAGTAACACCTTTGTATTGCCTAAAAAAATTAAAGGCGAAATACAAGCTTATTACAGCACGCCTATAGCTTCTGGCATTTACAAAATTGATGGGCAATTTCAAATGAATATTGGCCTAAGTAAGCCAATTATGAAAGGTAAAGCCACCTTAACGGCCAACGTGAAAGATGTGTTTAATACGTTTGAGTATCGCATTAACACCTTATACAACGGTGGCACTATTAATACCTACAGCAAGGCAGAAAGTAGATTTGTAAACCTTGTATTCGCTTACAAGTTTGGCAACACTAAAGTAAGAGCTAGTAAAGCAAGAACCACAGGTTTAGACGATGAAAAAAGCAGACTAAGTACCAACTAAATTTTAAATAAATTTATCATCAACACAATTTAAAACATGTCTTTACTTCAAGCTTATCCGTTACAGCCTTTTGCATCTGTAGCATGTGGCACACCAAAACGCAAATGGATGGATCAAACATTTGAAAATTTTGCATATGCCTGCCTACCATTGTTAATGGCTAATCAATTAGGATGGGATTTGTATTGCGAAACAGCCTTTAAAGCAAGATGGGATGGTAGTGATAACTCTAATGCCATTGAGCTTGTATTTGAAGATGAAAACGACCCATTTAACAAGCAAGTAATGTCGCACTTTGGTTATGGTATCATCACTTTTAATCCTGGTATTTTATTTACTACACAAGAAGGTACTAATTTAATTGTTAAGGGTGTGGCTAATCATTTTAAAGATGGTATTCAACCATTAGAGGCAATGGTTGAAACAGATTGGTTGCCATTTACATTTACCATGAATTGGAAATTTACTAGAGCAAATCATTGGATTAGCTTTGCAAAAGGTGAACCCATGGGAAGAATTTTACCTTATCAGCGAAGCTATATAGAAACATTTGAGCCTGTATATAAAAGCATAAAAACAAATCCCGATTTAGAAAATGCGATGCAAGAATGGGGCACTTCAAGAAAAAATCATAATAAAAAGCTAGAAGAAGGTAGTGCCGAAAAAGCAACAGAAAAAAATTACTTACAGGGCAAATTAAAAGATGGTAAACGGGTGAATTTTCATCAAACAAAAATTAGTTTAAAGCCTTTTAGAAAAGATTTATAGCTTCTTAATTTATTATAAAAGCAACAAGTGCATGTTCTATTAAAGGCGCATTCTCATCAATTAATTGTTATTAACCATCGTTGTTTCATTAAAAAATACAAATTATGATTTCACTATTATTATCACACCAATGGAAGGCTTTTTGGCGAAGCCGCAATGCTGGTAAAAGCGTCGCCATACAAATTTTTATGGGTTTTCTAATGCTGTACTTGCTAGCTAGTGCTTTATTGGTAGGCTTTGCGGTAAAAGCCATCATTAAAAATGTAGTACCAGGGCAAGATGTAGTAATAGTATTCTGCGGTTTTGTGTTGTACTATTTTGCCTTCGATATTTTGATGCGCTTTATGCTGCAAGAGTTGCCCACTATCGCTGTACAGCCATATTTGGCGCACAATATTAAGCGTAAGCAACTAGTGCATTTTTTAAATTGGCGTTCTTTATTTACCTTTTTAAATGTATTGCCATTAATATTGTTTATCCCATTTTCTATTACTGGTATTGGCAAGGCTTATGGTGCAAGTGTGGCTATAGGTTTTGTAGTAAGCATTATTAGCTTATGCATTTTCAACCACTTTTTAATATTGTATGTAAAGCGCAAAACGGTAATAAGCGCTTGGTGGATGGTTGGCTTTTTTGTAACCGTTGTGCTATTTATGCTAGGCGATTATTTTGGCATTTTCTCACTACAAAAAGTCTCTGCTTTTTTATTTACTGCCATTTTACACAATGCTTGGTTGTGCTTAGTTGCTATTGCTTTAGCTGCTGCTGCATTTATTAATAACAGTCGCTTTTTGTACAACAATTTGTACATAGAAGAAATGACCAAATCTTCAAAAGCTAAAACTTCTAGCGAGTTTAGTTGGTTACAACGTTTTGGTAATATTGGCGATATGATAGCGGTAGATCTTAAACTGATTCTACGCAACAAAAGACCACGTTCGTTACTCATGTTATCTGTATTTTTTCTAGCTTATGGCTTTATCTTTTATAAGCAAACTTACTTTGAGAAAAACATGCTAGGCATGATTTTAATGGGCGGCATATTTATTACAGGTATGTTTATGGCAAGCTTTGGGCAGTTTTTATTTGCTTGGCAAAGTGTACATTTTGATGGTGTAATGGCAAGTAACATCAACATTAAAACCTTTATAAAAAGCAAGTTTTATTTGCTAGTAGCCTTTAGCACTATTGCTATGTTAGTATCGCTGCCTTATGGCTTTATAAACTGGCGTATTATACCCGTACAAATTGCGGCTTACTTTTTTAATGTAGGCATTCACTCAATCATGTGCATCTACTTTGCCACACGCAGCTATAAAGGTCTCGACCTTGGCAAAGCAGCCACTTTTAATTATCAAGGTACAGGTTCTGCACAGTGGTTATACAGCCTCGCTATTTTTCTAGTAGGTATCGTTTTGTATTTGCCGTTAGGTTTATTGGTAAATCCTTGGGCAGGCATTATTGCTGTTGGTTTACTCGGCTTAATTAGTTTTTTGCTGCAAGATTGGTGGATAGATATTCTTACCAAACAATTTATGCTGCGCAAATACAAAATACTAGAAGGCTTTAGAGAGAAGTAGTAACCGCTGATTAAGATGATTGATGTGATTACCACGATAAAAAAGTGACAAGAATCAAGGTGCAAGATTCAAGAAACACAAAACAATAGAACATTTTAAAAACTAAAATACCATGCTTACAGTAAATAATATAGGAAAAGTATACAACGGTAAAATAGCTGTTGACATTAACGAACTACACATTCAACAAGGCGAAATTATTGGCCTTGCAGGGAATAATGGTGCGGGTAAAACCACATTTTTTCGCTTAATTCTTGATTTAATTAGAGCCGACCGTGGCGAGATTTTATCGAAAGAAAAAAGCATTACCCAAAATGAAGAATGGAAGCAATACACAGCAGCTTATTTAGACGAAGGCTTTTTAATTAATTACCTTACACCAGAAGAGTATTTCTATTTTGTAGGTAAATTAAACAACCTATCTAAAGCAGATGTAGATGAGTATTTACAAGGCTTTACCAGCTTTTTTGATGGTGCTATTTTAAAGAGTGGTAAATACTTACGTGACTTATCAAAGGGTAACCAATTTAAAGTAGGTATTGCAGCTTGTATGTTACAAAATCCTGAGTTGCTAATATTAGATGAGCCATTTGCCAACTTAGATCCATCATCGCAAAGTAGACTAATACAAATGCTACGCGAACTGCACGAAAAGAGACGCATGACCATATTAATAAGTAGCCACGACCTTAACCATATTACCGATGTATGCAAGCGCATTTTGGTAATGGAAAAAGGCAGAATTATTAACGATATGCAAACAAGCGAAGACACGCTGCATGAGTTAGAAGCTTATTTTAAAGTATAAATTTAGACTTGTCAGGTTTTAAAAACCTGATAGGTCTACGTTATAAAAAATGATATGACACACTTAAAACAATGGATAAAATCTGGTGAAGGTCAATACAATTTTAAGCAAGATGTCGTAGAACTTGCTAGTTTATTTATTGACTACAAAAGCAATGATAGAAAGGCTTTGATAACCATTAATGGCGAAGCTTTTACCATTCTGCAAACTAGCTTTTGGAAAAATCATATGGCTGTTACCAATGCATCAAACAATACCATTATTACCATAGTGCCAGAAAAATGGTATTCAAGTAGTTTT
>JAAFHG010000595.1 GCA_013297585.1 Chitinophagales bacterium | reverse complement strand
AAGTAATTCTGTTGGCATTTTTTCTTTTAGCCACTTCAAATGCATACCGATGTACTTGCATGCATCCCGGCCTGGTGATGAATCTTCTGCACAAAGCCACATCTTGTGTTAGCATGTGCTCAATTCCGCCATAAGTATCTTCAATATTTTCCCTAACAATGGTAATATCTATGGGTATTTCTGCTTTGGAATACACGGTTTGTACACCCGCCAATGTTTTAAACACCCTTTTGTTGGCATAGGTATTCCAAACTTTTCTGGCAGTTACATTAATGCTTTTAACCCCTTTGCCTTTGGGTGTTTCCATAGGCCCTTTAAATAAAATACCTAATTTTTCTACCGTAGCTTTGGCTTCTAAAGTCATGCCAGTACTATGACCTTCTAAATAGATATCCTTTCCCATTTCAATAAATTGATAATCGAAAGGCACATTGGCGGCATTAAAAATATTGATAACAGCATCCATTATTTCAGGACCAATACCATCACCTTTGGCAACAGCAATACTTATTTTTTGTGTATCCATACATTGTTTTTTGTAGTGCAAAACTAGTTTGCACTACTCCAACAATACTGGAGTTTACAATTAACATATTTTACGCTGTACTAGCAATTCAAGTACAGAATTAATCAATAATAAAGCTGGAAGTACAGAAGTTGAATAGGTGAATGGCTCACATGGAAGATGCCTTTTGTATAATTGCCAATGAAATAGCTTCATCAAATACTATTGTATGATACTATTCAATTGTTCATCGGGCACAAATGAAATATTAAATTTTCCTCCTGTAGCATACATGTACCTTTTAGCATGTTTATCGTACAAAATTGGCGCTCCAAGTTCTTTCATTACTGCAATAAACTCATACAAAGTACTTTCAGAGATGTTTAATCTTGCTGCCAATTCTGTTGGTGTACCAGAAGATTTATTTTGAATGATGGCATCAATTCTTTTAAACCTATCAATAAACTTTCTGGGCATACAAAAAATAGTTTGGTATTCAATAGCAAATTGCCAAAGACAAATATGGCGTTACATAAAAAGCAATATTAACAAATTTTACTTCAACAATTAAGGTAAATAAAACGCCACTTATTAGGGTGGCGTTTTTGTACTATATGTGCTTAAGAGATAGTATTGTTTAACTGCAACCACCTTGGGTGCCACAGTTTTCACATTTGTAGCATGATCCACTTCTTGTTGTAATAGCGCCGCAATTGGTACAAGCTGGGGCATCGCTTTGCCTGCTTTTTGCAGCTGCACTCATGGCATCTAAAGGCTGTATTTTAGATGGCCCCTTTTCAACAGGTGTATTGGGTGTATTACTTGTTCCACCCATTACCCTTACCTCACTTAACTCTGGTGTTCTATTGCCTATAGTGGGTGTATTTTCATCCCATGCTGCATTGCCTAAATTTTCAACTTCAGGCTTATCCAACACATGCACTAAATCATTTCTACCCAAGTATTCATAAGCCAATGACCTAAAGATAAAATCAATGATAGAAGTGGTACTCTTAATATTTGGATGTTCCACCATACCTGCTGGTTCAAATCTGGTAAACACAAATTTCTCCACAAACTCATCTAAAGGAACGCCGTATTGCAATCCAATAGAAATGGCTATAGCAAAACAGTTTAACATACTACGCATGGTAGCACCTTCTTTTGCCATGTCAATAAATATTTCACCTACAGTACCATCATTGTATTCGCCTGTGCGTAAAAACAATGCTTGCCCATTAATTTTTGCTTTTTGTGTAAAGCCTCTTCTTTTTGCTGGCAAGGTTTTTCTTTCAACAATGGTGGCTAGCCGAGCCTTTAACACCGTATCTGGACTGCTCTGCATGCGCTTGCTAATTTCATCCAACAACTCATCTACAGTTAATTTAGCCATGTCCACCATTTGAAATTGGCTGGCTATTTCCTTTATAGCAGTGGCTGTTTCTTCCTCCACAACGGCATTGTCTTTTTTCTTTTTATCTGATTTGTTGCTAAGTGGTTGCGACAATTTAGAGCCATCTCTGTACAAGGCATTGGCTTTTAAACCCAACTCCCAACTCATGCGATAGCAGTTTTCTATTTCATCAACCGTAGCCTCGTTTGGTAGATTGATGGTTTTGCTAATAGCGCCGCTTAAAAAAGGTTGTGCAGCGGCCATCATTTTAATATGGCCATGGGCATGTATGTAACGTTCCCCAATTTGTCCGCATTTATTGGCACAATCAAAAACTGGGTAATGTGCCTGAAGTAAATGTGGTGCCCCTTCAATCGTCATGGTGCCACAAACATAAATATTGGCAGCTTCAATTTCTTCATCAGAAAAGCCCAAGGCTTCTAGCAAACTCCATTCAAAATTATTGTATTGCTCGGCAGTAAATCCTAGCCTT